>DASWOO010000844.1:0-16556 GCA_036404335.1 Kofleriaceae bacterium | reverse complement strand
TTGTTGAGCTCGTCGTAGACCTCGATCGGCTGGTCGAGGTTGAGCAGCGCGAGCGACAGGTTGTAGTGGATCGCCGGGTGGTTCCAGTGCTTGAGCGCCTCGCGGTACTTGTTGACCGCGTTGACGAACAGGCCGTCGTTGAGCTGCTGGTTGCCCTCGCGGAAGGCGGCGAGCGCCGCCTGCTGCTCCGACGGCGTGACCCCCGCGACCCACGGGTTGGTGCTGGTCTTCTCCAGCGACTCGTTGGTGCCGGCCTTCTCGTCGGTCCGGTTCGGGCCCGGCGCGGCGGCGGGGGCCTGCGCGCGCACCGCGCTGCTACTCAAGATCAGACCCAGCCCGACGACGAATGCCTTCATGAACCGTCCTATTTACGTGTAGCTCGAGCCAGATGTCGATTACCGACGATTACGTATCGCGCTCACTGCTTGAGCGTGTCGATCGCGGTCGAGCCGAGCTCCTTGACCAGCCGCTCGGCGCGCGCGTGTTCCTTCTCGTAGGCCTTGTTGACCTCTTCCTTGGCGGCGACCGCCTGGTCCTTGGCCTTGACCGCCTCGTCCTGCGACTTCTCGGCGAGCCGGGCGCTGGCCTCGGCGCGCTGCTGCGCGCGCTTGGCCTGGTCGGCGTTGGCGGTCGCCTCGTCGAGCGCGAGCTTGAGCTGCTCGTTGGTGACCTTGAGGTTCTCCTGCGACCTGTCGAGCTTGGTGTCGACCACGGCCTTGGCGGCGGTGACCTGCGCGGTCGCGGCCTTGGCCTTGATGACCTCGGCGAGCTGGTGCTCGGCCTCCTGCTGCTGGCTGCGCGCCTCCCGGGCGGCGACCTCGGCCTTAGCCTGGTTGTCCCGGGCCAGGGTCCGCGACTTCTGGATGACGACCAGCAGCACCATGGTCGCGACCACGACCAGCGACAGCGCGGTGAACCCGGCGATGATGCCGTTGCGGCGGCGGCGGTGCTGCTGCGCGTCGTGGTTGATCACCGCGTCGAGGAACCCGCGCTCGACATCCGACAGCGGTCCCTTGTAGCGCAGCCGGAACCGCCGGGCCTCGATCGCCGCGTCGCCGCGCCACAGCAGGCCGGCGTCGTAGGTCTTCTGCTGCCACTGGCGGGCGGCGACCCGCAGCTGGTCGACCAGCGCGGCGTCGTCCTGGTTCTCGTCGAGCCAGCGCCGCAGGGTCGGCCAGTTCTGGACCAGCGACTCGTGGATGATCTCGACCGTCGAGCCCTTGCCGCCCGGCGCGGTCTGCACGACCAGCAGGCGGGCGTCGACCATCTGGTCGATCAGGTGCTGGATCTCGCCGACCTCGCGCGACAGCTCGCGCAGCTCCTCGATCGGCACGATCGCGCGGGTCCGCTCCGCGGTCACCAGCCGCAGCATCAGCGCGCGGATGATCGGCGCCTTGTTCGCGCCGTGCTCGGTGACGAACTGATCGGCGTGGCTGGCGAGCGCGCCGGCGACGCCGCCCATCGTCGCGTAGGCGTGGTGGGTCAGCAGCCGCCGGGCGCCGTCGCGGTTCTCCCATAGCTTGGCGGCCGCGAACTGCAGGAGCGGCAGCGCGCCCGGCGTGGTCTCGAGGTGATCGAGCATGTCCTCGACGATCGCCGGCAGCTCGAACCGGAAGCCCGCCATCTCGGCCGGCTGGGTGATCGCGTCGCGCAGGCCGTCGCGGCCGGGCGCGCCGAGGAAGAACAGGCCCTGGGTCAGCTCGTTCAGGAACTCGGGGTCCTCGGCGACGCGGTCGAGGAAGTCGGCGCGGATCGACAGCACGACGCGCAGCGGGCTGGTCGCGTCGTCGGCGATCGCCGACAGGCAGGCGGTGAACGCCGCGCGCTCGGCCGGGTCGGGGGTCTGGGTGTAGAGCTCCTCGAACTGGTCGACGAACAGCAGCAGCCGGCGGTTGTCGCGCCGGGCGCGGCCGCGCAGCACGTGGCCGAGGTGGCCGGGCTCCTTGCGCAGGGTGTCGACCAGCCGCTTGTGCTCGTCGACCTCGTCGGCGAGGTTGGCGGCGGTGCCGACCATCGGCGCGATGATGCCGGCCAGCGCCTCGAGCGGCGAGCGGCCGGGCCGGACGACCAGGGTCTCCCAGATCTCGCCCGAGCGCTTGAGCGCCGGGACGAGGCCGGCGCGGACGAACGACGACTTGCCGACGCCCGAGCTGCCGACGACCGCCATCAGCGGCCGGTCGCGGATCCGGGTGACCATCGCCGCGACCTCGCGGTTGCGGCCGAAGAACTTGCCGGCGTCGGTCTCCTGGAACGACGACAGGCCGGCGTACGGGCTCTCGTCGAGCTGCAGCTGCTGGGTGCGGCGGCCGGGCAGGAACAGCTCGAGCGCGGCGAGCAGCTCGCCGGCCGACTGCCAGCGCTGCTCCTTCATCTTGAGCAGGCAGCGGTCGACGATCTGGATCAGCTCGCGCGGCACGTCGCTCGGCGCGGCCTCGGCCATCGACGGCATCGGCAGCTCGAGCATCGCGGTGACGACCAGCTGGTTGCCGTCGAGCGGGTGGAGCGGGTGGCGGCCGCAGATCATCCTGTGGAGCAGCACGCCGCACGCCCAGATGTCGGTGAGGTGATCGATCTCGATGCCGATGCCCCACTGCTCGGGCGACATGTACTTCAGCGTGCCCATGATCGTGCCGACCCGGGTCAGGCTCGTGTTGGCGCCGGTCGCGAGCTCGAGCGGGCTCGGCAGGCGGATCGCACCGGCGGACTTCTCGACCTGGCCGGTCGCCGACTGCTGCAGGACCTTGGCGATGCCGAAGTCGAGGACCTTCAGCATCCCCGACTCGGTGATGAAGATGTTGTCGGGCTTGAGGTCGCGGTGGACGATGCCGTGATCGTGCGCGCACTGCAGCGCGCGCAGGATCGAGCACATGATCTCGACCGCGCGGGTGTACGGCAGCTTCTGACCGTTCTCGGTCAGGTGGGTCAGCGGCTTGCCGTTGAGGAACTCGAGGACGATGTACGGCGCGCCGGCGTGCTCGCCGACCTCGTAGATGACGACGATGTTGTCGTGCTGGCAGCGCGCGGTGGTCCGGGCCTCGACGAGGAACCGCTGGGTCAGCTCGGGCTGGTTGGACTGCAGGAACTTGATCGCGACGCGGCGGCCGAGGCGGAGGTCGCGTGCGAGGAACACGCTGCCCATCCCGCCTTCGCCGATCATCTTGATCATCTCGTATTGATTGATCCTGACGCCGGGGTGCGGGGCGGCGGCGGTCGCGTGCACGGCGGTCGACGCGCCGTCGAACGTGTCCCACGCGGCGAGCTTGCTCAGGCTCGGCTGCGACGGCGCCTCCGAGCCGCGCTTGGCGCGCGGCTGCGCGACCAGCGTGCTCGACTGCGGCGCGGCGAACGCCTGCGAGCCGGGCGACGGGGTGCCGCCGGCGATCGTGTGCGGCGGCGGATCCTCGGCCTGCGGCCGCCCGCCGGGCCGGCCGAGCTGGGTCGACTCGAACGAGCGGTTGGAGCCGACGCCGACCATGGTCTTGCGCGCCGGGCCACCGAAGCCCGCGGCGCCGTTACCGGTGCCGCGCGCGATCGGCGACGGCTGGGCGAGCACGGTCGCGTCCTGCGGGGTCCGCGTGATCACATCGGGAGGTGCACTGTTTGGCGTCGACTGCGGTCCAACGCCGGAACGGGTCTTGTCCTGGTCACTCATGTTGTGTACCTCCGCGGAGCAACCTCACCCCTGTGCGCGCACCCTGGGAAGAAGCCCTGACGACTGCCAAACTGACGCCCATAGTACATGAGCTGCCAGGGTCAGCGGCAAATACACTCCATTACACGCCACCCAGGACCACGCACATCACCCACCCGTACCCCACGAATGTAGGCCGCGGTGCGCGGCGCTACAGGAACCAGAGCGGCTTCGACCCGGCGAACAAGACGATCTCGGAGGCGCCCCACTCGGAGACATCGACCTCGACCATCAGGCCGCGCTGGATGCTCTCGTCGTGCGGGTGCACGTCCTGGACTTCGCCGTCGAGCACGGCCTTGACCGTGCCGACCTTCTTGCACCACACCAGGCCCCACGCGCAGCCGTACAGCGGCGAGCCGAGCTTCACGTTCTTGAGGTTCTGGTTGGCAACGAACGCCAGGGTGACCTTGTTCTCGATCGCCTTGAGGTACGGCGACTGGCTCAGCCGGTTCACCACCGCGTCCTGATCCTTGATCCGGAGCTTGAGGCTATCGACGCGCTGGCCGAGCGGCGCCCGCTTGCCGATCGCGTTCTCGCGCTCGAGCTTGGCCTTCTCGACCTCGCGGCGGAGCAGCCAATCGCTGGCCGACTTGGGCGCGTCGACCGTGGTGCCGAGCTCGGCGATGAACTTGTCGTCGGCGATGACGACGCGCTCGATCTCGGCGAGCGAGTCCTCGACCTCGAGCTTCTCGGCCGCGAGCTGGCTCGACCGCAGCTTGCTGTCGGCCAGCTGGGTCGAGGCCTCCACCACGCGCTGGTGGGTCGGCGAAAGCGAGACCGGGCGGACCCAGGTGTGGTCGAAGAAGTAGAAAATATTGACGATCAGAAACCCGACCAGCCCCACCAAAATCGCGGTCAGCGCGACCAGCCCCGCGACCTTGTAGATGCGGACGATCGACGGCTGGATCGTGTTCCAGAACCGTGGACGGCTGGTACGAGGCTGCATTTCCATCGTCCTACCACGTCCTCATGCAGCCGGGAGCTGCGCGTGCGATCGCGCACGTCCGACCGGCGCCTCGACCAGCCCCTCGGTGAGGCGGGCGGCGAACGCGGTCTCGCGAAACGGCTCCGCGATCGGCTCGGCGATGGGCTCCGGGACCGGCTCGGGCGTAGTGTCTTCGTGGTTGCGCGTCTCCCAGCTCCCGGTGTCCAGCGTGAACAGCGCCAGCGGCGTGAGCAGCGCGTAGGTCACCGGCATCAGCAGCGACAGCGGGATGAACGACAGCGCGCCGACGCGCTCGGACTTCGGCAGGTGGCGGGTCCGCATCCGGTAGAGCAGGCCGAAGAACGCGACCGCCTCCGAGTGGAGCACCAGCGCCGGGAAGAACTTGTGGGCCGCGAGCGCGCGGACCAGCGCGATCGGGTACACGAGCAGCAGCGCGAACAGCGAGAAGAAGTGGATCGCGAGCACCGGGTTGAGCCGCCACACGTGGCTGACGCCGCCGGCGTAGTCGACGATGTTCGAGCGCCGCCAGCGCAGCTGCTGCGAGAAGTACCCCGACAGCGTCGAGGGCACGAACGTGCAGCACCGGGCGTCGAGCGTCATCGTCGTCAGGTAGCCCGCCTTGACGATCTGGCGGGTCAGGAACCGGTCCTCGCCGTACTTGATCGGCACGCCGAGCACGTGGCGATCCTCGAGCACCGGCTCGAGCTCGATCAGCACGGCGCGGCGGTACGCGGTGAGGCAGCCCGACAGGCACATCACCCGGCGGAACCACCACTCGAGGTTCTTCATGAAGTAGTAGGAGTACCAGTACTTCACCACCTGCATGCGGGTGAGCCAGTTCTCCTGCTTGTTGCGGACGTCGACCCAGCCGCCGACCGCCGCGATCTTGTCGTCGGTGAACCGGCGGATCAGCTGGCGGATCGCGTCGGCGTCGACCACCACGTCGGAGTCGACCGAGACGATGATCTCGCTCTGGGCCTCGCGGGTCGCGCGGATGATCGAGCGCCGCTTGCCGAGGTTGGCGCGGTTGCGCATGACCTTGAGCCGGCCGCCCGACTGCTTCGCGACCGAGCGGGCGTGCTCGTAGCTGTCATCGCTCGAGCAATCGTCGACGCAGATCACGTTGAGCTTGCCGTGCGGATAGTCCGAATCGATCAGGCTCTGCAGCGTTTCCTTGATCGCTGCTCCCTCGTTGAACATGGGAACGATGGCGGTGACCGTGGGCTCGTAGTCGTCGCGGGCCTCATCCCACGACTTGCCTCGGGCAAGCCGCAGAATAATGCCGGCGACGTAGCGGTTCACGAAGACCACTACGGCGAGCGAGTGCACGATCACCCATAAGACGTGGGTCGTCATCCTCGCACCTCACGTGCGAGGCCCACGCCAACCGACGTGTGACTTTGTCGAAGGTTCACGGCTAAAGGCTATCGTTAAGGTTAAGTCGCAAACGAGGCGCAAATGCCTCAGGCCCACTAATCGGACGCAAACTATGCTGCTTTGCTCGCCAACTCAAGTTGGATGACGCATGTTGCCGGCTCGAACGTGACCAAGAATACCCGTCCTCAGCAACTTGAGGATCTTAGCCTTGTTTTGACCGAAGGGTCGTGAGATGAGCCGATCCATGCGCCGTGTACCCGCCGCGCTGTTGCTGATCGCATGGTTACAGCAATCTAGCCTCGCTCAGGTGGCAAACCGTGGCGAAGTTGGCGAAACGCCCCAGGTTCCGCAAGCTACGAACAATCCCTGGATTGATCAAGGAACTTCACCTGTTAGCGGTGTAGGCAACGCCACAAGCGCGAATGCCAGTGCAACTCCGGGACTGAGTCCTGACAATAATGTCGCGACTGCAGACAATTTATCTGTAGTCGCTCCGGATCACCGGCTCGCCGCGTCGCTGACGCTCGGCGGGATCTACGCGGCGTTCACCACGTGGACGTATTTCGCGTGGTACCGGAAGCACAAGCCGCTGTCCGACTTCAAGTGGGGCGGCGACGGCTGGCTCGGCGACCGGACCTACGCCGGCGGCGCGGACAAGTTTGGCCACGCGTGGGCGACGATGGGCCTGGGCCGCGCCGGCACCGAGCTGCTGTACCAGTGGGGCGGTTTCAGCCGGCTGACGTCGACGCTGGTCGGCGTCGGGCTCAGCGAGCTGCTGTTCATCGGCGTCGAGGTCAAGGACGGCTTCTACTACGAGTTCTCGTTCAGCGACTTCACCGGCGACTCGCTGGGCGCCCTCGCCGCGGTCGCGCTCTCGCTGTCGCCGCGGCTCGACGAGCTGTTCGACTTCCGCGTCGAGTACTGGCCGAGCCACGAGTACCGCCGGCAGTTCGACGGCGGCAACGTCAACATCGCCGAGGACTACAGCGGCGAGACCTACCTGCTCGCGCTCCACCTCGGCGCGATCCATCCGCTGCGCGACTGGAAGTACGGCGCGTGGTCGCAGTTCGTCGACGTCGCGGTCGGCTACGGCACGCGCGGCTACAAGCCGGATCCGCCGAGCGGGCTGCCGCCGTACGACCACCATCAGGAGATCTCGTTCGGCGTCACGCTCAACCTGCAGGGCGTCGCCGACTGGGCGTTCGAGGGCCGTTCGGCGCCGGCGAAGAAGATCTTTCACGGCCTGTTCGAGGTGTTCAACTTCGGCTACGTGCCGTTCCACACGTTCGAGCGCACGCCGACCAAGAACGTGGCGAGCGGCGGTGCGTGAACGAACGATGACGCGGCTGTGACGGGGCAGGGTGGTGTGCTATGGACGGGACGTGCAGTTGGTCACCGATGACTTCGAGCCCGCGACCGAGCCGCCGGACGACCTGCACGCGCCGAGCGCCGAGGACATCGAGCGCTGGGTCTACGCGTACCTCAAGCACGCGCCGCTCTCGCTGACCCTGCGCGAGATCAACCGGCTGATCGCGATCGAGGCGGTCGCCGGCCGCCAGGGGCCGGTGCTCGACGTCGGCTGCGGTGACGGCTTCTGGTGGACGCTGCGCGACGCGCACGGCGAGGTCTACGGCATCGACATCTCGGCCCGCGAGATCGCGCAGGCGCGCACGCGGATCCACGCCGAGCTGACCGACGTGTCGCGCGAGCGGCCGTTCCCCGGCGTCGAGTTCCAGCAGATCATCGGCAACTGTTCGCTCGAGCACGTGCCGGACATCGACGCGGCGCTGTCTAATCTGAGGAGCGCCGCGGCGCCGGGCGCGCGGCTGATGATGTTCGTGCCGACCCCGCGCTGGGCGTTCCAGGGCGAGGTCCAGTCGTGGCTGCTGCGCCGCGCGCCGCGCCTGGCGATGACGGTGTCCGGCGCGCTCAACGGGTTCTTCCAGCACTGGCACCTGTACGATGCCAAGGTCTGGACCCGGCTGCTCGCGCAGAACGGCTGGCGGGTCCGCGCGACGTACGGCCTGGGCTCGGCGCGCTCGGAGTTCCTGTTACGCGCGTTCATGCCGCCGGCGTTCGTCGAGTTCCTCGCCAAGAAGGTCACCGGATTCTATCCGTCCAAGCTCGCGCGGTTCCTGCCGCCCGCGGCGCTGGCGCCGGTGGTCAAGCTGGTGCGTTGGGCGGTGTCCGATCCGCTGGTCGCGGTCGACTCGCCGCACGCCTACGAGTACCTGATCGTCGCCGACGCGGCCGAGCTGCCGGGGCGCTAGCCATGGCCGAGGCACCCACCTCGCCGTCGGGCGACTACTTCGCCAACCACGCGCGGGCCCGCCAGTTCCCGTGGACGCTGTACCACCAGCCGCTCGAGCGCGACCTCGCCCGGTTCCTGCGCCAGGTCGCCGCCGAGCAGCCGATGGGCGAGGTCCTGGTCGTCGGCTGCGGCCTGCTCCACGAGCTCGATGCGGCGCCGAGCGGGCTCCGGTTCCACGTGGTCGACGTCGACGCGCGCGCGGTCGACGCGGTGCTCGCGCGCGGTGACCTGCGGATCACCGGCGGCACGGTGGTCGCGCCCGAGGCGCCGATCGAGCTGGGCCGGACGTTCGCGGCGATCTACGCCAAGGAGGTCGTCGAGCACGTCCTGGCCTGGCCGCTGTGGCTGGTCGGGCTGCGCCGCGCGCTGGTCGCGAGCGGCCGGCTGTGGCTGTCGACGCCGAACTACGGCGAGCCGTGGCTGCCGGCGCTGGAGTCGACGGTGCTCGAGCTGGTGGCCCGGCGCGCCGGGTTCTCGCGGCGCGACCTTCACCCGACGCGGTTCGCCCGCGGCTCCCTGACGCGCGGGCTGCGCGCCGCCGGGTTCGAGCAGGTCGAGGTCAAGGCGACGCCGACCCGGCTCGCGCTGACCTCGTGGGCGCGCGCGCCCAGGTGACCGTGACCAGCCCGCAGATCATCGGCATCGCCGACGAGCTGATCCGCGAGGTCCACTACCTCAACGCGTCGTCGCGTGGCTCGACCGAGGTCGAGCGCCTGCCGATCCTGCGCGGCAGCCTGGCCGCGCCGCTCGGCGGCGAGCTCGACGCGCTGATCATCTGCAGCGATCTGCAGGGTATCGTGCCGGGGCCGCAGGGCCGCAGCGAGCTGCTCGGCATGCACGTCGCCGCCGCGCTCGAGCAGCTGGCGTTCGACGGCGCGATCCCGCAGGCCAAGCGCAGCGGCGTGATTCTTGCCGGCGATCTGTTCAGCGTGCCGGCCGCCAACAAGCGCGGCGGCTACGGCAACGTCGCGCCGGTCTGGGCGGCGTTCGCCGAGTCGTTCGCGTGGGTCGCGGGCGTCGCCGGCAACCACGACGACATCTCCGACGTCCCGGCGCTCGGCGCGACGGTGCACCTGCTCGACGGCGAGGTCGTCGTGCTCGACGGCCTGCGGATCGGCGGGGTCGGCGGCATCATCGGCAACCCGCGCAAGCCGGGCCGGCGCAGCGAGGCAGATCAGCTGCGCACGCTCGAGCACGTGATCGGCCTGGGCGTCGACGTGCTGGTCGTCCACGAGGGGCCGCACGGCGACGATGGCCAGCGCGGCAACCCGGTGATCCGCGCGGCGATCGAGGCCGGCGAGGTCGGGTTCACCGTGTGCGGCCACGACCACTGGCGGGCGCCGCTGGCGGCGCACCGGCACGGCCAGATCCTGAATGTCGACGCGCGGGCCGTCGTGCTGACCGTCCCGTAGCCTACAGGTGCGAGGGCGCGTTGCCCGGGTCGAACCGCTCCTGGTAGATGCGCATGATATCGGCCGCGGTCTCCTCGATCGCGCGGTTGGTGACGTCGATGACCGGCCAGTTCGCGTGCTTGCGGAAGACCTCGCGGGCGTACGAGATCTCGTTGTCGATGTGCGCGCGCTGGCCGTAGCTCGAGTCCTGCGGCATGCCGAGGTGCGACAGCCGGGCCTGGCGGATCCGCATCAGCATGTCGGGCTGGACGATCAGGCCGAACACCTTGCGGTCGTCGACCTGCGACAGCTCCTCGGGCGGGTCGACGCCGAGCACGAGCGGCACGTTGGCGACCTTGAGGCCGCGCTGCGCCAGGTAGGTCGACAGCGGGGTCTTCGACGTGCGCGAGATGCCGACCAGGACCAGATCGGCCTTGGGCAGGTTGCGCGGCTCGGCGCCGTCGTCGTTCTTGACCGCGAACTCGACCGCCTCGATCCGGCGGAAGTAGTCGTCGGTGATCGAGTGCAGCAGGCCCGGGACGCCGGCGGGCGCCGAGCCGAGGAACATCGCGAGCTTGCTGATCAGCGCGCCGATCAGGTCGACGGTGTCGATGCTGTAGCGCTCGACCAGCTTACTGATCAGCTCGCGCTCCTCGGCGTTGACCACCGTGAACACGACCAGCGCGCGCAGCTCGGATGCCTTCTCGAGGATCTGCTCGAGCTCGGTCTCGAGCCGGACGCGCGAGAACAGCTTGATCTGCACCGGCTCGCTGAACTGCAGCGTCGCCGCGCGGACCATGCGCTCGGCGGTCTCGCCGGTCGCGTCGCTGATGATCATCACCGTCTTCATCGGCGCTCTATATCATGCGCGTCGAAAGGCTTCCACGAACCGCGGATACTCGCCGGCGTCCAGCCAGATCCCGTGGAAGCTGCAGTGGTCGAAGCGGACCTCGGCGCGCACCCGGATTTGCATGTCGCGGCGGCACACCGGGCAGGCGGCCGCGCCCCACGGCCAGCCGGTGGTGTCGTCGAGCCGCGCGACGAGCACCTGCTCGGGCGCGATCAGCGTGCCGGCGGCGTACCACTCACCGCAGCCGGCGGCGCACACCATGCGGGCGCCGTCGCCACCGTCGCTGGCGAGCAGCTCGTGGCAGCGCGGGCAGGCGCCACCGGTCGGGCCTTCGCGGAACGGATGAGAGGCGTCCACGGCCGGAGCTTAGCAGAGCTTGGCAGGTGGGCGGCCGTGGCTGGTAAAGTAGGTGGGTGAAGGCCCGGCTCGAGCGGTGGTCGCGGCTCGCCGCGCGCGGGGTCGACCTCGCGATCGGCCTGGTCGCGCGGGCGCGGCAGGCGCGGGCGCAGCCGCCGCGGCGGTCCCGGCTCGAGCGGTTCGGCGCGATCCTGCAGCTGACCGCGCCGCGCGCGCTGGTGTTCGTCGATCGCGACTACGCGCGTGGGGTCGGGCTCGACGGCGGCGCGCTGTGGGCCGGCCCCGAGCCGGCGCTGGGCGATGGCGTGCTCGCCGCGCCGCTCGAGGCGCACCTGCAGCTGACCAACCGGTGCGACGCCGGGTGCCAGGGCTGCTACACCGGCGCGTCGCCCGACGGGGCGCCCGGCGAGTGGGGGCTCGTCGAGTGGAAGCGCGCGATCGACGCGCTCGCCGACGCCGGGGTGTTCCACGTCGCGCTCGGCGGCGGCGAGAGCGCGGTGCTGCCGTGGCTCGGCGAGCTCGCCGATCACGCTCGCGGCCGCGGCATCGTGGCGAACCTGACGACGTCGGGCCTCGCCGGGCTCGACGCGCTGGTCGCGATCGCCGATCGCTTCGGCCAGATCAACGTGTCGCTCGACGGGCTGCGAGAGAACTACGCGCGGGTCCGCGGCTTCGACGGCTTCGCGCGCGCCGACGCGGCGATCCGCGCGCTGCGCCGGGTCAAGCGCGAGATCGGCATCAACGTCGTGGTCACCCGCCACAACTTCGACGAGCTCGACGCGCTGTTCGCGTACGCCGCCGAGCACCGGCTGTCGGAGGTCGAGCTCCTGCGGTTCAAGCCGTCGGGCCGCGGCGCGCGCGCCTATCGCGACCTGCGCTGCCGCGACGACCAGCACCGCGCGTTCCTGCCGGCGATCCTCGCCTCGGCCCGGCGCCACGCCGTGCGGGTCAAGGTCGACTGCTCGTACATGCCGATGCTCGCGCACCACGCGCCATCGCCGGCGCTGCTCGCACAGCTCGCGGTCTACGGCTGCACGGGAGGCGACTTCCTGGTCGGCGCCAAGCCGGCCGGCCAGCTCACCGCCTGCAGCTTCGCCGCCCCGCCGCCCGGCGACGGTCCGCGCCCGCGCGTCACCGACCTCGCGCGCTACTGGGACGCACCGGCCGCGTTCGGCGCGTTCCGCACCTGGCGCGACGCCGCCGAGCCCTGCCGCAGCTGCCCCTATCACGCCCTGTGCCGCGGCGGCTGCAAGGTCGTCTCCGGCCACGCCGGCGACATCACCGCGCCCGACCCCGAGTGCCCGCGCGTCGTCGACTTCTTCGGCGCCACCCGCCGCCACCTGCCCGTCGTCTAGATCACCTCGGCGCGGGCTCGGCCTGCTCGCGCCTGCGCCAGCGCAGCATCGCCCCGACGATCGGCGTCATCGCCGCCAGCACCGTCGCCCCGACGAGCAGGAACGTCACGTCGACCCCGAGGCTCGACGAGTTGGGGTTCATGCCCCACTTGATCGCCAGGATCCGGCCCTTCACCGGTCGACTGTACCAGGGGTTCGAGCGATCACGCATCGGGGCCGAAGCGGACGGTCTCGATCAGGGCGTCGATCAGCGCGTCGCGCGTCAGGGCGATGTAGAGCAGCGCGGCGACGGAGAGCAAGCAGAGCAGGATGTGGACGAGGCTGCGGGCGCGGTGGTGGCGATGGAGGCGGCGGCGCTGGTCGAGGGCGGCGCCGGACAGCCATGCGAGGGTGAGGCCGCCGAGCGAGATGGTGGCGACCGCGGGGGCGATCAGGCGGTTGGCGGTGATCGCGACGCCGATCAGGACGGCGGCGACCGGGGCGAGGTAGATGATCTCGACGGGCGGGCGCAGCGCGCGCCGGCGCTGGCCGGGCGGGGTGCGGTGGAGGGCGAAGCCGAGCTCGGCGAGAAAGGCGGCGAGCGCGGCGGCGATGACGAGCCAGGCCGCGACGTAGCCGCGGTCCCGGGCGCGGCCGCGCGCGGCGTGCCTGTGCAGGTCGTCGCGGATCGCGCGATCGGCGGCCTCGATGGCGGGGAGCGCGGCGATCAGGGTGTCGGCGAGCGTCCAGGCGTGGGCGTCGAGCGCCGCGCCGACCGCGCCGCGCCGCGCGAGCCGGGCGTCGGGCGAGGCGGGCCAGCGGTCGACGACGCGCAGGTAGTGCGCGACCGCCTCGAGCGGCCGGTCGTTGCGCCGCAGCCAGTCGGCGAGCCACCGGCCCGCCGCCGGCGCGCCCGGCCATGGCGCCTCGGTCAGCTGCGCGGCGCGCTGGTAGACGTCTGTCGCCTGGGCGTCGTCGGCGTGCGCGATCAGCTGCGCCAGCGCCGCTGCCTGGCCGGCGGCCTCGCCGCGCTCGCCGATCAGCTCGCGCAGATCCGCGAGCCGGCGGGCGGCGGCGGTGGCGACCCGGGCGCTCGGGTGGTCCGCCACGATCCGCCGGTAGATCGTCGCGGCGTGGCCGGGGTCGAGCAGCTTGTCCTCGCAGGCGCGCGCGGCGGCGAACAGCTCGTCGGGATCGGTGTGGTCGCTGCCCTCGATCGCGCGGACGGCCGCCGCCACGGCGCCGAGATCGGCGGCGCCGAGCGCGTCCGTGGGCGGCGCGGCGCCCGCGGACGCCGCGGCGAGGCCGATGATCAGCCCGATCACCCGGCCGCGCAGAGCTCGCGACGAGCGCGACCCGCCGCGGGCCGGCGGCGGGTTACTCGCTGCCCTCACCGCGGTGGATGCCGAGGGCGCGGAGCTTCTTGTGGAGGTTGGTGCGCTCGATGCCCAGCGCCTGGGCGGTGCGCGAGATGTTCCACTCGAACTCGGCGAGCCGGATCCGGATGAACTCGGACTCGACCTCCTCGCGGAACTCGCGGAGCGACTTGCCGGTGTAGCGGCCGAGGTCGATCGCGGTCTGCGGCCCGGTCTGCCGCGTCGAGCTCGCCGGCCTGGGCCCGCCGAGGTACGGCGGCAGGTCCTTCTCGCGGATGACGTCGTCGGACATGATCACGAGGCGCTCGACGACGTTGCGGAGCTCGCGGACGTTGCCGGGCCAGTCGTACTGCTTGAGGCGCTCGAACACGGGCTCGTCGACCGGCTTGTAGCCCAGGCCGTTCTCGTCGCAGCATTCGCGGATGAACGACTCGACGAGCAGCGGGATGTCGTCGGGCCGCTCCTTGAGATCGGGCGAGCGGATCGGCACGACGTTGAGCCGGAAGTAGAGATCCTCGCGGAACGTGCCGTCCTTGACCATCTGCTCGAGGTCGCGGTTGGTGGCGGCGACGACGCGGCAGTCGGTGCGCAGGCTCTTCTCGCCGCCGACGCGGGTGAACTCACCGGTCTGCAGCACGCGCAGGACCTTGGCCTGGGCGGTCTGGGCCATGTCGCCGATCTCGTCGAGGAAGATCGTGCCGCCGTCGGCGACCTCGAACAGGCCGCGCTTCTTGGCGATCGCGCCGGTGAACGCGCCGCGCTCGTGGCCGAACAGCTCGCTCTCGATCAGCTCCGGCGGGATCGCGGCGCAGTTGACCTTGACGAACGGGCCGGCCGACACGCTGCTATTGCGGTGGATCGCGCGCGCGATCAGCTCCTTGCCGGTGCCGCTCTCGCCGGTGATCAGCACGCGGCTGCGGGTCGGCGCGACCTTGGCGATCTGCCGGCGCAGGTCGGCCATGACCGGCGCGCCGCCGAGCAGCTCCCACCGCGCGTCGACCGCGCGGCGCAGGTCGTGGACCTCGCGCCACATCCGGCGCCGCTCGAGCGCGTTGCGCGCCGTCACCATCACCCGGTTGCGATCGAGCGGCTTCTCCATGAAGTCGAACGCGCCGAGCCGGGTCGCCTGGACCGCGTCCTCGATCGTGGCGTGGCCCGAGATCATCACCACCGGGATCTCCGACGTGCGCGACGACATGCCGTCCTCGCCGCGCGCCTTGAGCGAGCGCAGCAGCTCGAGGCCGTTGTCCTCGCCGAGCTTGACGTCGAGCAGGATCAGGTCGACCGACTCGCGCTCGAGCACCGCGAGCGCCTCGGCGATCGATCCGGCCTCGTGGACGACGTGGCCCTCGCCCTCGAGCACCATGCGCAAGGTGCGGCGGATGTTCTTCTCGTCGTCGACGATCAGGATCGGATCGAGGCTGGCGGCAGCGGCTTCGGTCATGAGTGATCTCGCGGGGCGGAGTTGACGTCGAGGTCGTCGGGATCGGCGGCGTCGCCGTGCGCGGCCGCGTGCAGGTCGTCGGCGTCCTCGTCGCGCGGCCGGCGGCGCTCGGGGCGGCGCTCGCGGCGCTCGGCGCGCGCCTCGGCCCGCTCGATCTGCTCGCGGTGCTTGCGGTTCCACCAGAACAGCGCGGCGAGCACGAGGATGCCGCCGCCGACGTACATCGGCCGGCGATCCGGCGGCACCGGATCGAGCGCGATCGCCGTCGGCGGCAGCCGGACCAAGCCGTCGGCGAGGCCGCCGCGGGCCTCGGTCATCGACGGCGGCGGCCGGTCCTCGGCGAGCTCGACCGGGGTCGCGGCGTCGGGCAGGGCGATCGCGACGCGGCCCGCGACCGGCAGGCCCGGATCGAGCGCGGCGAGCGCGGCGCTGCAGGCGTCGGCCACGGCCCTGGGCGTGTCGTCGAGGCCGAGGCACTCGCCGGTGACCGCGACCAGCACGCGGTCGTCGCGGACGATCACCAGCCGCGCGCGATCGGTGGTGTGGCTCGACGGCTCGGACCACGCCAGGGTCACGACCAGCTGCTTGCCGGCCGCGTCGCCGCGGGTCTGCCAGGCGTCCTCGCGGGCGTTGCCGCCGGCGAGCGCGGCGCGCCTGGGCCCGGCGCGCAGATCATCGGCGAGCTGGCGCGCGAGCTGGCCGGGCTCGTCGGTGGCCGAGCCGGCGGCGAGCGGGATCGTCACCCGGGTCGCGAACAGGGCGATGCCCGGCTGGCCGGGCACGTAGGCCTCGGCCGCGGTGATCGCGTCGCGGTGGCGGGCCGACGTGGTCGCGGCGAACCGCTGGCCGAGCGCGGTGGCCTGCTCGGGGTCGCTGTGCCAGCCGGGCGGGGGCGTGATCAGCGCGCCACCGGCGTGGGCCGGCGCGATCGCAGCGGCGAGCGCGACGGCCACGAGCCAGGGGAGCTTTGCGTCGGTCATCAGGGCTAGTTTTGCAGCATCCGCGCGCACGCGGCATCACATCGCGCCGGATCGCGCTGGTTTCCGAAGCATGCCAGCGCCGTGATGCTGCCCTCGCCGAGCCGGGCGCGCAGCCGGCCCCGATACGGCGGCCGCGCGAATGTGAAGCTGAGTGTATCGCCGCTCGCCGCGGGCCGGATCACCTCGCCGAAGCTCACCGCGCCGGACCCGGCGGCCTTGCTCCCCGCCAGGCCATCGAGCACCTGATCGGCGAGCTCGGTGATCGCCGCCGTCCCGCCGCGCAGCCCGAGCTGCACCGCGTAGCAGCCGCGCGCCGGGTCGCCCCAGGCGCTGGCGCCGTCGACGATCACCCCGTCGAGCTTGGCGGCGGCCGCCGCGGCGGTCGCGATCGCCGGCAGCGGCTTCCACCCCGCCGGCACCGCCGCTGCGCCACCCGGCGCCGGCTCGGCCCCCGCCGCGCTGCACGCCACGCACGCCGCCAGGGCGATCAGCGGTCCTC
>DASWOO010000843.1:0-2959 GCA_036404335.1 Kofleriaceae bacterium | reverse complement strand
GCAGGCAGCGAGTGCGGCGGCAGTTAACAAGCTTCCAAGGACCGGTTTGAGCAAGCGCCTCATGTGACGGTCCGCTATTGCGGCAGTAGTGCCAGGTGGTTTTGCACAACTTGCGCATCCGGAAGTTCACCTAGGGGAAACGGCGGTAGCCACCCCCCTCCGAAGACTTCCACGCTATTTAGCGAATGTATCTGTATGCAAACATGCTCTCGAAACGGTCAAAATGTAGGTGTGAGGAGGATTCTTGTCTTCATTAACCCTCCATGAACCTATCAAACTGCGACCTCCACGCGACAGCGGCATTTTGCCCGGACAGATCCTGCTAACAGACTGGAATGACGTGCACGACTTGGTTGCCTGTGACAGGACGGCTCAATCCGGACCTACTGGCGAGGCGAGTTGCCAGCCCGGACACGCTCTCGCCGAGATCGCTTTGATAACGCCCATCTAGATATGTATGAACGCCTATCAAATTCGTAGCCAGAGATCGCTCTGATAGCTCGGCGCGTCATTAAGCTGTCGCGAGCGATGTCGCGGCCGGGTCCCATGCGAGGCCTGCAAGGTGCGACCGGCAGAAGGCCGATCTATCGCTCCGCGGGCTTGAACGGTTGGGCGGCGGGCGGGGACCCGGCCGCACATGATGAGCTCGGGATCTCGTGCGAGCTGGCTCGCGATGGCCCTGTCGTGCCTGGACGCGACCGGGGCGCAGGCGCAGCCGTCTCCGTCTTCTATAGATACGCCCGCGGTCGGCCTGTCGGACGCCGAGCTCGCGGCCGCGGCCGACGCCGCCAGTCACGACGAGACCATCGAGGTCCACGGCGAGGCGCCCGCCGGCACGCCCGGCGCGGCCAAGCTCGACCGCAGCGAGCTGCAGCGCATCCCTGGGGCCGGCGGCGACATCGTGCGCGCGCTGACCGCGATGCCCGGCGTGGTCAACCTGCAGGTCCCCCTCGGCTACACCGGCGTGGTGATCCGCGGCGCCTCGCCGCAGGACTCCAAGGTCCTGATCGACGGGTTCGAGGTCCCGCTCCTGTTCCACGCCATCGCGTTTCGCTCGGTGCTGCCCGCCGAGTCGATCGAGTCGCTCGACTACCTGCCCGGCGGCTTCGACGTGTCGATGGGCCGCGCGTCGTCGGGCGTGATCAACCTGACCACCCGCCCGGGCAGCGAGGGCCGCAGCGAGCAAGCCGAGCTCTCGCTGCTCGACGGCGGCCTGCTCGCCCAGGGCACCACCGGCCGCACGCGCTACATGCTCGGCGTGCGGCGCTCGGCGATCGACCTGCTGCTGCCGTCGGTGATCCCGGCTGACGCCGATCTGTCGCTGACCACCGTGCCGCGCTACTACGACGCCCAGCTGCGGATCGACCACGAGCTGTCGTCGCGCTGGAACCTGCTGATCTCGGCGCTCGGATCCGATGACCTGCTCGAGCTCGTCGCGTCCAGAGACGCGGACGCCGCCGCCAAGCGATTTTACAACCACACGCGGTTCCTGCGCACGACGCTGGCCGCCCGCTACCACGACGGCCCGTGGTCGGGCTCGCTCGCGCTGTCGGCGATGCTCCCGCAGCTCGTGGCCGAGTCGGGCCTGTACCAGAAGGTCAACTTCACCTACCCGATGATCACGCCGCGCGCCGAGCTCGCGTACAGGGCGCCGTCGGCGGCGGGCCTCGGCGACGTGGTGTGGCGCGCCGGCGCCGAGGGCGACCTCACCCGCGCCGGCATCGACCTCGCGCTCAACCAGGAGCCGCGCGAGGGCGAGCCGCCGCCGGCCATGGATCCGCGCGACACGTCGACCAGGTACCAGGGCGTGATCTGGCTGCCCGACGCCGCGGCGTGGACCTCGGTCGCGGCCAGCCTCGACCGGTTCCGGCTGACCGCCGGGCTGCGCGGCGATCTGTACGGCCGGTCGGGCGAATTCGCGGTGCAGCCGCGCGGCGAGCTGCAGGTCACGCTGCCCGACCACCTGACCGCGCGGTTCACCGCCGGCCTGTACACCCGGCCGCCCGAGTACCAGTCGGAGATCCTGTCCAAGAATCTGGACGCCGAGCGCTCGACCCAGACCATCGCCGGGCTGCAGTACGAGCCGCGCGACGGCGTGCGGGTCCAGGGCTCGGTCTACTACACCGACCGCGATCGGCTGATCGTCCACGACGCGATGGGCGACCTGGTCAACGACGGCCGCGGCACGACCGCCGGCGCCGAGCTGCTCGCGACCTATCGCAGCGCCGACTGGTTCACCTGGCTGAGCTACGCGTACTCGCACTCGACCCGCGTCGATCACCCCGGCGACATGCGCCGGCTGTTCGACTACGACCAGCCGCACAGCCTCAACGCCGCGGCGAGCTGGAAGCACGGCCGCTGGCAGCTCGGCGGCCGGTTCCAGCTGTACTCCGGCCTGCCGTACACGCCCGCGGCCGGCGGCGAGCTCGACAGCGATCGCAACGTCTATACGCCGAGCTACGGCCCGGTGAACTCCGCGCGCGCGCCGATCCACCACCAGCTCGATCTGCGCGTCGACTACACGTGGCGCTGGGGCCCGGCGCAGATGACCACGTACCTCGATGTCCAGAACGTCTACATGAACGAGAGCGTCGTGACCTATTTCTACAACTACGACTTCTCGCAGCGCGCGGCGTTCAAGTCGCTGCCGCTGCTGCCCTCGATCGGCGTGCGAGGCGTGCTGTGAGAGCCGCGGTCTGGCTCGTGGCGCTCGCCGCCTGCACCGACGATACCGATCCGCCGTGGCAGCTCGACCACGATCGGATCATCGCGATCCGCGCGACGCCGCCGGCGATCACCAGCGGCGCGCAGGCGGTCATCGATGGCCTGCGCGGGTTCCACGGCGCACCGGTCGCCGAGGCCGCGCCGGACCGCGTCACCGTCCGGTCGCCGGCGTCGCTCGCCGACGCGGTCGCCGCCGAGGGCCCGCGCTGGACCGTCACCGCGCCCGCCGCCGATC
>DASWOO010000842.1:0-5304 GCA_036404335.1 Kofleriaceae bacterium | reverse complement strand
CGCGCACGCGCTTCCACCGCGAGTCGGTGCCGAGCTGGAACCCCACCATCTTGCCGGTGCCGGCGCCGACCGAGCTCTCGGCGCCGCGCGCCACCGCGGCCAGCTCCTCGGCCTCGATCGCGATCACGCCGGCCGGATAGGCCTTGGCCTCGTCGACGAACGCGGCCTTGAGCGCAGCCTCGAACGAGTCGCCGCGGCCGGTGAACGTCAGGTCGGCGTTGCCGAACCGGTGCGACAGGTCGCGGATCTGCACGGCGATCGCGCCGAGCGGCCCGGCCGCGAGCGCCGCGCCGTCGACCCGGGGCCGGCTGTGCACCGCCTCGGCGCGCACGCTGCTATGCAGCGACAGCGCGCCGCTCGGCACGCCGTCCTCGCGCGACAGGTACGTGCCGCGTAGCGCGAACGGCCGCCAGCCGTCCTGGGCGTCTTCGGCGAGCGCGGCGTCGGTCGCGCGCGACGCCGCCAGCGATCGATCGAGCGCGGCGACCGCGTCCCGGCTGCCGCCGCGCGCCTCGAGGTAGCTCCGCGCCGCCTCGAGCCGGGCGCGCTCGGCAGCCCGACCGCCGGCCCGCGCGGCGTCCTGCGCGCCCGAATCGAACCCCACCGGCAGCTCGCCGGTCCGCCGCACGCCGTGGTCGTCGTCACCGGTGCCGCCGCCCGCGACGTCGAACCGCGCTTCCGCCTCGCTCACCGGCCGGGCGCCGAGGCTGGCCGCCGGCTCGGCGCGCAGCTGCGCCATCGCCGCCGCCGTCGACCGGACCTCCACCGTGGTCGCCAGCTCGGCCGGCGCGAAGTACGCATCGAACGCCGCGCGGACCGATAGCCGGAACGTCGCCTCGCTGCGGCCGATCGGCAGCACGAACGCGTGGCGCAGCTCGGCCAGCCGGGTGTGGCGCGTGGCGTTCGACACCGGCACCGGCCCGGCGTCGCCGACCAGCTCGATCCGCCAGTCGCAGGTCGCCAGCGCCACGCTGCCGGCGTGCCCGGCGCCGACCATCGGCACGACCTCGTACTCGGCCGCGCTCGGCGCGTGGCTCGGCCACGCCACGCCGAGCTCGAACCACGCCGGCTGGCCCGCCTCGAACACCGTCCGGTCGGCGCGCAGCGTGCCCGGCAATGGCACGCCATAGTAATTGTGCAGCGCGAGCTTGGCCTGCGCCGGCCGCGCCCGCCGGTCCTGCGTCCCGCGCAGCCAGCGGGTGAACGGCCCGTCGGTGTCCGACGCGGCGTCGAACCCGAACATCGCGTTGCCGGCCTCGGCGTCGATCCGCCACAGCAGCACGCCGCTCTGCACGGCCAGCCGCGCGAACCGCGGGTCGCCGCGCAGCCGCTCGGCCGCGCGCGCGATCGGCGCGAGCCCGCTGGCCTCGGCGAGCGCACGGACCACCGCCTCGCGCTGCGCGTCGTCGGGCGCGAGCTCGGTCCCCGGCGCCGCACGCGCATCGTCGAGCCTGATCGCGACGTCTGCGCCAGCCCGGGTCCTCGACACCACCGGCCGGCTCGTCGCCATCCCGGTCCAGAACAGCGCGCTGGCGTCGAGCTGGTGCGGCACCACCCGCCGCGAGACATCGAACTCGAGGTGCCGGGCGGCGGCCTCGATCCGGTCCGGGGCCACCCAGCCGAGCGCGCCGAGCAACTCGGCGGCGCACGCCGGCGACACGCCCTTGCTGCCGTGGCCGCGAAACCCCGCGCCGTGCCGGATCCAGTCGCTGACCACCCAGAGCTGCACCGGATCGCGCGGCGAGGTGATCAGGTACGGCCGCCCGCTGGCCGCGAACACCGGCCACGCCCCGCCGGGCCGCACCGCCGGCTCGCCGCCCGCCGCGGCCGCGACCAGGCCCTGCTTGCCGACGCTCGCGACCGCCGGCGCCCGGGCCACGGCCTCGCCCCGATCCCCACCACCCGTCGCGAGCTCCGGCCCCGGCATGCGGCGGCTATCGGCCGCACCTCGGGTGGGTTGCGTGGAATCGGCGCGCCGCTACGCGCGGCTCACTTCACGACGAACGTCGTCGACGTCGAGCCGATGTTGCCCGCCGCGTCGGCGACCCGCACCGCCAGCGTGTGCGTGCCGCGCGCAAGCCCGGTCGGCAGATCGACGCGCAGCTCCTCGGTCAGATCGTCGAACAGCCCGTCGGCCGAGGCGCCGAGCTGCCACGGCCCGTCGTCGACCGAGAACGCCATCTCGCCGATCGTGCTCAGCGCGTCGCTCGCCCGCGCCTGCGCCCGCGGGTAGCTCACGGTCAGCGCCTCGATCACCGGCCGGGTGTTGTCGAGCGCGAACATCGTCGTGGTCTGCGACGACGTCAGCGCGCGGTCGGGCGAGTTGGCGGCGGCGTCCGACGCGGTCACCCGCACGCGGTACCAGCCGTCGGGATAGGTCTCGGTGTTCCACTCCCAGGTCGTCGCGGTCAGCGGCGCCTTGCCGGTCTGGATCGGCCGCCAGTTGGCCTCGCCGTCGCGCCGGGCCTCGAGCGCGTAGGTCGTGTCGTCGCCGTCGGGGTTCTCGACCTTCCATTTGACCCGCAGGATCGGGCTGCGCGGCTTGGCCGCCGAGTCCTTGAGCGTCGGCATCGACTCCTTGTTCGCCACCTCGATCGCCACGTCCTGCACCGCGGTCGGCTGGTTCTGCGGCACGTAGTAGCTGACCACGCGGCGGACCCGGGCCGCGTCGTCCTCGAGCGCGATCCGGAACTGGAGATAGCGGCCGACCGGGCTGGCGACCTTGCCGCCCTCGTTGCCGCCGCCGAGCTTGCCGACCTGGAGCGGCGCCTGCCAGTCGCTCCAGCCGACGCCGGGCTTGGCGGTGTTGCCGCTGCGGGTCTCGACCTTGACCTTGCCGGCGGTCGACCAGGTCAGCTTGCCGAACCGGGACACCGCCTTGGCGTCGAGCACGTCGCTGACGTAGCGCGCCTGCGACGCGCGGCCGGTCGAGCGATATGCCGCCGCGGCGTCGTCGGTGGTGAACGACAGGAGGTTCCGGTCGAACCACAGCTGCGACACCGAGCGCTCGTCGACGTCGAACGCGGTCGCGACCGAGTCGTCGGTGTCGACCATGTAGATCCGGCCCTTGTCGGCCGCGCCGGCGTAGACCGCGCCGTCGGGCGCGATCGCGATCGACGTGAAGTACGTCTGGGTCAGCGCGTGCAGCTGATCGAGCCGGCCGTCCTTGCCGATCCGGAACAGCGCGCCCTTGCCCTTCTTGGCGCCCTTGCGGCCCAGATCGGTGACCGCGACCGGATCCTTGTCGGCGCCCGGCTTGCTGCCGACCTCGGGCGGCTTGGCGGCCTGGCCCCTGGCGGCGTTCGGCTTCTCCGCGGCCTCGATCTGGTTGGCGGTCTTGCCGGTCGGCGGCGGCGCCTCGACCAGGTCGTTGGCGGCGACCACGACGCCGTCGCGGAACGCGGCCAGCGCGCTGACCTCGTTGCCGGCGAAGTCGGCCATCGCCCGCGCCTTGCCCACCTTGGGGTCGAACCGGAACACCAGCGCGCGATCGCTGGTCCCGAGCCATACCGCGCCGTCGCCGGTCACGGTCAGCGCCGTGATCCGCTTGTCGTCGGTGTCGAAGACCTCCCGGGCCACGCCGCCGGTCACCGCGAACAGCTTGCCCGACGGGCCGGTCCCGGCGTAGACCGTGTTACCGACCGAGGTCAGCGCCCACACGGTCTCGACGTCCTTGTCCTTGCCCAGCGGCGCGGTCGGCGTCGCCTTGCCGGCCGCGACGTCGATCTTCCACAGCTTGTTGCCCGGCATCGCGCCGGCCCACACCGCGCCATCGGCGGTCTGGGTCAGCGACACCACGGCGATCGCGCCCGGCAAGCTGACCAGCTTCTTCGACGCGTCGCCGGTGTAGCGGAAGATCGCGCCGCCGGCGTCGGAGCCGAGCAGCACGCTGCCGTCGGCGAGCTTGAGCGCGCTCCACATCGCGTCGCCCTCGAGCCCGGTGCGCTTGATGTCCCAGCCGGGGCGGAGCTCGCCGGCGGAGGTGATGAACGCGCTGGTCGCGTCGCCCGCGTCCCACTGCGGGTAGGTCTCGACGCTCCACGTCGCGGTGACCACGGCGTCGGCCGGCGCCGACCACAGCGCGGCGCCGAGCCCCAGGCCCAGGCCGACGCCCAACACAGACAGGATTGGCTTCACGAGATTGCCTCTCTCACGCAGCAGCGGTGTTACTGCGCCCGGGCGCGGACGCGGACCAGGGTCGACGACGTGCCGTTGACGACGCGCCTGGCGGGGGACTTGGTGCGCGCGATCGGCTTGTACAGCTGGGCGCGCTGGGTGTGGCTCTGCGGGTGCAGCTTGTCGAGCGCGCTCTGCGGCAGGTCGCGGACCAGCTTGCCGTCGAGCGCGACGCCCTCGTCGGCCGGGTACAGCGTCACCGACCAGATCGTGCCGGGCAGGAGCGAGCGGAACGCGTGGAGCAGCGTCGGCAGGTCGACCGGCGGCGGCGCGTCGAGCTTGGCGGCGTCGCCGGCGCAGACCTCGAGCTGGACGATCCCGCCGGCCAGGCTGTCGGGCACGTCGACCGGGACGTCCTCGACAATGTCCTTGCCGTCCCACGTGCTCATCAGGACCTTGACCAGGTTGCGGCCGACCACGAGGTCGCCGGTCGGGACCTTGACCTCCTTGATCTCGCCGTAGTTGGCCTCGAACCGCAGATCGACCTTGAGCTCGACGCGCTCGATCGTCACCGGGCCGTAGGGGTTGAGCAGCAGCGGGACCAGCACGCGCAGGCCGCGGACCGCACCCATCACGTTGGCGGCGCCGTCGTTGGCGTAGACGTAGTCGACGAAGCGGATCGGCTCCTGGTTCTTGAGCTGGACCGTCGACTCGACCCGCGCGGTGACGTCGGTGCGGTCGGGCAGGTAGTAGTTGATCGCGTTCATCACCGCGGCGCCGGCCAGCGATGGCGTCAGGAACTTGTTGTTCAGGACCTCGACGTGGAACGCGCCCTGCTCGCGGTGCTTGTCGGTGCCGCTGGTGATCGCGATGTCGATCGGGATCGTCGGCGAGCGCAGGTTGGTGTCGGCCACGACCGCGGCCTGGCGGTCCTGGACCAGCGAGCCGATCTCGTTGATCGACGTGCCCATCAGGAACGCGCTCTGCGCCGACGGGATCACCGCGTGGATGCTCGCGGTCGACACCGGCGCGTAGGTCTCGCCGGTCTGAGAGATCGGGTGGCCGCACGACAGGATCTTGTTGGCCTCGACGTACGACACCGTGCAGATGCCGGCGGCGCTCATGTCGCCGCGGATCATCTCGACCGCGAGCGGCGCGCCGGGGATGAACCGGGTCGGCCCGACCTCG
>DASWOO010000841.1:0-8622 GCA_036404335.1 Kofleriaceae bacterium | reverse complement strand
CACGTTGGACTTGTCGCCGAGACGGCACTGACCGGGCATCGCGGGCTCCTTACATCAGACCGCCGGGCGGCATCGTGCCGGTCCCGGCTGCGGGGAGGGGGCTGATCGGGGTCCCGCCGGTGGCGATGACCAGGATGTTGTTGACCGTCGTCGTGGTCTTCCACAGGTTGTACGACTGCTCGAAGCCGTACGCGACCGCCTCGAACAGCTCGGGCGCGTACTGCGCGGTCGGATCGGCGTGCATCGCGAGCTTCTGGGCCTTGAGCGCCTGGGTCATGATCGTCGCCGGCATCTGCGGCAGGGTCGCGAGCGGGATCGGCGGATGCGGCATCGGCGGCGCGACCGGGGTCGGCAGCGCGGCGTACGCGGGGAACAGCGGCAGGCCGGGGACCTTGATCGTCGCCGTGAACGCCAGCCACGCGGTGCTGATCACCTGGGCGATCGCGTTGGAGTACTTCGCGAGCTGCGGCGTGGCCTTGGGCGCCTTGGCCATGATCAGCGGGTACAGCGGCGGGCCGATGATCTGCCCGACCGACACCGTCGGACCGACGACGAGCAGGCCGGTCATCGTCGCGGCCTTCTGCCAGGTGTCCCACGCCGTGCAGATCGCGTCGCAGATGCCGTCGATGTACTCGCTGAACTTGGCGTGCAGCATCTTCTGCGTGTCGGTGTGGTACTTGTTCAGCGACTGCGGCTGGAACAGCACCGGCGCGCCGACCGCCGGCGCGGTCTGCTTCTCCTCGGGCTTGAACGCGCGCGAGTAGTGTTCGCCGGGCTGGCCCTGCGGGGTCTGCCAGTTCTGCGGCACCTTGAGATTGAACGACGCGAACTTCGTCTTGGCGAGCATCGCCATCGCAGACGCTTGGGGAGCTGGCATGGTTCCTCTGGCCTCGCAGCAGTATACGAGTTCGGTCCGCGGATCGTTCCCGGAGATTTACGGGATTTTTCGCGCTCTAATGTAATGAATCGAATAGCTTACGCAGCTGCGCGCGTCGCGGCGCAGCTGCCACGGCAGCTCGGCCTCGTCCTCGATGACGTAGCGCGCCGACAGGCCGTCGCGCAGGAGCGCCGCGACCGCCACCGCGGGATCGCCGGCGCCGAGCCGGTCGCCGTCCGCCATCACCGACGAGGTCCAGGCGTAGGGTGACGTCAGGATGAGCTCGCCGCCGGGCGCGCACAGGCCGTCGAGCACGTCGAGCAGCTGGCGCGGCCGGGCGACCGAGTCGAGCAGGTTGAGCGCGACCACGCGGCCGAACACGCCGGGCACGAACGGCGGGTCGAGGGCGTCGCCGCAGACCAGCAGGCGGCGGTGGGCCGGGACCGCGAGCTCGCCGGCGGTGGCGATCGCCGGCGCGTAGTGCCGGCCGATCATCCGCCGGTTGTAGGCCAGGCGTTCGCCGTCGAGCAGGCGGCGGGCGCGGCGGACGGCGCCGAAGTGCAGGTCGAGGCCGGCGACCTGGCGCGCGCCCCGGGCCAGCTCGGCGACGATCCGGCCGGTGCTGCAGCCGAGCTCGACCGCGAGCTCGACCGGCGCGGCGGCGCGCTCGGCGATCTTTGCTGCCACGGCGCGAAGGCCGAGCGGATCGGTCAGGCCGGGCCCGGCCGGCGGCGGCTCGGCGCGGTCGCCCCAGTGGCCGTCGAGGTAGATCGACAGGTGCTCGAGCAGGCGCGGGTAGGGCGCGTCGTCGGGGCCGTCGCCGGCGAGCAGCGCCGCGACCTCGGGCGCCAGCTCGCGCTCCACGACGGTGGCCAGCTCGGCGCGCAGGTAGCCGCCGGGGTCGGCCATCACGATCGGCACGCCGTCGACGACGGGATAGCGCCGGCCGCATTCGCAGATCAGCAGATCTCCGGCGGCGCTCAGCGTCCGGAGGTCGATCCGATCTGCCGTCCGGGTCCGGCAGCCCGGGCACACGAGCACGAGGTCCACCCGCTGACCATACGGCGCGGACGATACGAATCCATAGTCAGCAGCTCGCGTCTGATGCTAAACTGCGGGCGCGCGGGGGGATGCCAGCGCGTCCAGGGATTCATGTTTCTCAGATACCTCGACTTTGTCTTTGCTCCGTTCAGGGCGATCAACAACAAGATCTTCGCCGTCAAGAACATCAAGGGCAACATCATGGTCGACATCAATCGTGCGAAGTCGCTGAAGAATCGCGGCGCGCAGATGGTCGGCCAGGCGAACCAGGTCAATAACCAAGTCGGGCAGTACGGGCAGCAGCCACAGGGAGCGCAGATGCAGCAGGCAGGTCAACCGCCGGGGATGTCCGGCATGCCACCCGGAATGCCGGGAATGCCAGGTGCGCCGGGGATGGCCCCGCACGTACCGAACCCGAACCCGCCCGTGATCAAGCGCGGCTTCTGGATCTTCGCCAAGAAGTTTTGCTCGCAGTGCGAGCAGCAGCTCGACAAGAGCTGGGACGCCTGCCCCTATTGCCAGCAGATCGCGGCCCAGGTCGTCGCCGCGCCGGTCAAGCAGGCGATGAAGACCCAGGCGTTCGTCGTTGATTCCAACGGCGGCCCGGGCAGCTTGCAGCTGCTCGGCTGGATCGTGCCGCTCCAGGGCTCGCAGCGCGGCCAGCTGTTCACGCTGTCCCCGGTGACCATCGTCGGCACCGACGCGAACTGCACGCTGGTGCTCGAGGACAAGTTCATGTCGAGCAAGCACGCCGAGATCAAGGCCGAGAACGGCGTCTGGATCCTGCGCGACTCGGGCTCGACCAACGGCACCTACGTCAACAACCGCCGCGTCGATCGCCATGAGCTGGTCGACAACGACTTCATCAAGTTCGGCAGCGCGCTGCTGAAGTTCAAGAGCCTCTGATCATGCGTAACGCACGCTGGTTCCTGTTGTGGATGGTGGCGGTGGGCTGGCTCGCGGCGACCGCGGCGCCGGCCTTTGCCGAGGGGTCGAACATCGAGGTGCTGATGCAAGTCAAGCCCCCCGATCGCAACAACCCCAAGACCAAGGGCGACGCGCCGCAGATCGAGGCGACCGTGATCGGCGCGCCGAACCTGCCGACCGAGAAGTTCACCCTCCGCGAGGAGGGCGCCAAGAACCCGATCGAGCTCAAGGCCACGACCAAGCGCGACTACAACCAGGGCACCGAGAAGCTCGCGATCGCGATCGTGATGAACGGCTGGGAGATCTGGATCGGCAACGACAAGGTCCTGCCCGAGGACGACCCGTCGCGCTACCCCGGCGTGCTCGAGGCGCTCGAGTCCGCGCTCGAGAAGGTCGACTTCAAGAACGCCGGCCCGCCCGGCAGCACCGGCACCGTGATCACGTACGCCGACAAGGCCGTGGTCCGCATCCCGATGGGCCCGCTCGACAAGCTCTCGCCGTCGCAGCTCGGCACCCAGAAGGAGTACCTCGGTACCAAGGGCGTCGAGCTGGTCAAGGGCGTCGACCTCGGCCTGACCGAGCTCCACAAGGTCCAGGCCGCGCGCAAGGTGCTGATCGTGGTGTGCGATGGCCGCGACACCAACATGGAGGCCGCCAAGGGCCAGCTCGCCCTGCTCAAGCAGCAGGCCAAGACCGACCAGATCCAGACCTTTGCGATCATCTACAAGGGCGCGCTGTCCGAGGACGGCAACGTGATCAGCGGCATGATCCCGTCGACCCAGACGGTCAACTCGGCCGACAACATCGCCACCGCGATCGCCGGCATCCTGACCCGCATGGCGGACCGCCAGTACCTGACGTTCCCCGGCTTCGATCCCAAGCTCGGCCTCGGCCTGACCTGGGACGGCAGGCCGCACAATCTGATCCTCAAGGTCGACAAGGACGACGCCGAGCCGGTGTCGCTGTCGCTCGCGCCGCCGTGGAACCAGGCCAAGCCCGGGTTCCCGTGGCTGATCCTGATCCTCGTCGTGGTCGGCCTGTTCGTGCTGATCCTGATCGGCGTCAAGCTGTTCAGCGCCAAGCCCGCGCCGCCGCCGCCGCTGGTCATGGCGGCGGTCCCCGAGGCGCCCAAGCCGATGGGCCCGGCCAAGACCGTGATGATCGACTCGGCCGGTGGCACCGACGGGTTCCCGATCGTCGGCTGGCTGGTGCCGCTCAACGGCAGCCAGGCCTACCAGACGTTCAAGCTGCGCGGCGGCGGGACCAAGATCGGCACGGCGCCGCCGTGCGACGTCGTGGTCAACGACGGGTTCATGAGCACCGAGCACTGCATGGTCAATGCCTCGCCGCAGGGCTTCACCCTGGTCGACGGTGGCTCGACCAACGGCTGCTATGTCAACGAGCGCAAGATCCAGGGTAAGCAGGATCTGGTCGACAACGACATGGTCACGCTCGGCAAGACGAACTTCAGGTTCAAGTCGATCAACTAGGCCGCGTTTCGCGCTAATCAGGTGCCGTGTCTACCGGGGTGTTGATCGCCGTCATCGTCGTCGCCGCGCTCGTGGTGCTCGGCGTGCTGGTGATGATCGCGAAGAAGAACGCCGCGCCGGCCCACCAGAAGGTCTGCGGCGGCTGCCGGCGCGTGATGCTGCCGGTGTGGACCAAGTGCCTGTTCTGCGGCTGGGCGCCGGTCGCGCGGCTCGACTTCATCGTGGGGCCGATGGCGAACCAGACCATCTCGCTGAGCGAGGAGGTCACCCGGCTCGGCTCGGTCGCCGGCGAGGGCAACACCGTGGTGCTCGCCGATCCGGGCGTGTCGCGCAAGCACGCGATCATCCGCCGGGTCAACGGCACCTACGAGCTGTCCGACCTGGGCTCGACCAACGGCATCTACGTCAACGGCCACAAGGTCCCCAAGAAAACCCTCGAGCCAGGCGACATCGTCCGCGTCGGCAACACCGAAGCGGTGTTCAAGCCCGAGTAGCCCCTAGCGTCCGGGGGCGAGCGCCGGTACCATTCCGAAACCCAATGGCACGACTCCTGTTTCGGGATGCCCAGGGCCGCGAGGGAACGGTCGAGCTGTCTCCAGCCGAGACGGTCTACGTGGGTCGCGGGCTCGAGTGTGCGATTCGCACCGATGATGGGATGGTGTCTCGGCGCCATTCCCAGATCCGCATGGAGGGTGGCCGGTACGTGGTCGAGGATCTCGGCAGCGCGAACGGGACCCACCTGAACAACACCCGGGTGCAAAAACAGGCGCTCGGGCACGCGGACATCGTGCAGTGCGGCTCGCTGATGATCCGGTTCATCGACGAGGGCGCGGTCAACGTCGTCCAGCAGCGGCCCGGCCTGGTCGGCGTCGGTGCGTCGCCGCCGCCCAAGAAGGGCGGCACGATGGTGATCCAGCCCAACGAGCCGCCGCCGCCGCTGCCGACCGCGTCGCAGTTCGGCGGCCAGTCGCCGCTGGCGTCGACCGGGGCGCCGTCGGGGTCCGCCGCGCCGTCGTTCGCCTCGCAGCCGCCGGGCTACAGCTCCGCGCCGCCGTCGGTGCCGGGCGCGTACGGCGGCCCGCCGGGCATGCCGAGCGCCGCCGGTCCGCCGGGCATGCCGGCCGGCGGCGCGCAGCCGTACGGCGGCCCGCCGTCGATGCCGGGCGCGGGCGCGGCGCCGGGGTTTAGCCCGCCCAAGCAGGGTGGGTTCGGCGGCTCGGTCGGCTCGCAGTCCAACGCCGGTCCGTACGGCGGCCCGCCGTCGATGCCGGGCGGGGCCGGCGGGGCCGGCGGGGCCGGCGGGGCCGGCGGCAATGCCGCGCCCTATGGCGGCCCGCCGTCGATGCCGGGCGCGAGCAATGGCAACGGCGCCAGCGCCGCGTACGGCGGTCCGCCGTCGATGCCGGGCGGGGCGGGCGCCCCGGCCGGGCGCGATCCGAGCATGTTCGGGCGCGGCGCGCCGATGGGCGCGGTCGGCACCCGGCCGGCGCGGTCGGCCGCCGAGGAGGCCGAGAACAAGGTCATGGTCGACCTCGGCCTCGAGTTCGATCCGAACAAGGCCGACGGCGAGATCAAGGCGCTGCGCAACCAGGTCGAGAAGGCCAACGCCAGCTACGAGCGCGAGGTCGCCGACGGCAAGCGGATCCGCGCCGAGTCGGCGGCGCTGCGCGACCGCGGCGAGGAGCTCAAGGCCCAGATCAAGGACCGCGAGGACCAGATCGCCGCGCGCGACCGCGTCGCCGACGAGCTGCGCGACGAGCTGCAGCAGACCCGCAACGACCTGAACCGGTCGCGCAACGAGATCGGCGAGATGGCCGAGAGCGTCGCGGCGCGCGAGCGCCAGGCGGCGCGCGCCCTCGAGGACACCTCCAAGCTCCGCGAGGACATGGAGGACAAGAACCGCCAGCTGATGGAGCTGTCGCGGACCAAGGACGAGGGCTGGAAGAAGCTCAACGAGCAGCTGACCGAGATCGAGCACCTGCGCGAGGTGATCAACGAGCAGGAGCGGATGCTCGAGGAGCGCCGGGTCGGCCTGATCTCGCAGGAAGAGGTGATCAAGGAGCTGCGCGCCGAGAAGGAAAAGACCCTCAAGGCGACGGCGCAGCTGCGCGCCGAGCGCGACGAGGCCAAGACCAACGCCTCGCGCAACGCGGCGCAGATCAACGGGCTCGAGGAAGAGAACCGCCGGCTCGGCCGCCTCCTGGTCGAGGCGCAGACCGACTCGGGCCGCGGCGGCGCCCAGCCCGATCACCTGATGAAGATGACGACCGACATCCGCGAGCTGCGGGTCGAGCTCAAGAAGGTCGAGGCCGATCGCGAGCGGCTCGAGGAGCAGTACAAGGTCGCCGACCGCGACCGCGAGAAGCTCGAGGGCCGGCTCGCGCAGCTCGAGGTCGAGCTGCAGGAGGCGGTGCACGGCAAGATCGCGTCCGACAGCGCGCGCAACGTCGCGCAGGACGCGCTGGCCAAGGCCGAGGTCGCCCGCCACCGCGCGGCGGAGGAGGCGCTCAACGCGAGCAAGGCCCGCGACGTCGCGTCGACCGGCGGCGACGACGCGCGCCGCGAGCTCGATCGGATGCGCCGGCGGATCGCCGAGTTCGAAAAGGCCAAGGCCACCGCGGCCGCGCCCGCCGACGACGCCGCGCAGAAGGCGTTCCAGCTCGAGCGCGAGGCCAGCGCGCGCAAGCTGCAGGAGGCCACCGACAAGGCCGCCGCCGCGGAGCGCTCGTTCAAGTCGCTGCAGGCCGAGGTCGACGCCGCCAAGACCGACGCGCTCAAGGCCCGGGCCGAGGCCGCCCGCGCCAAGGCCGCGGCCGATGCCCACGCCGAATCGGTGCTCGACACCTCGACGGCCACCCCGGCGCTGAACCCCGACCTGATGAAGACCGCGCAGGAAGTCTACGAGTCGATCAACGACATCCTGTCGGAGATGCGCAACAACATGGTGCTGGTCCAGGGCGAGCTGCCCAACCTCCAGGCAGATGCCGCCGTCATGCAGGCGGTGGCCCAGGCCGTCGAGTCGCTGGTCGATAACGCCGAGACCGCCAAGGGCGCGCTGCGCGGGCTGCGCGACCTCGCGAGCTCGGGCTCCTAGGACCACGGACAGGAAACATGACGATCGAGCACAAACGAAGCAGCAAGAGCGAGATCGAGGACCTGATCAAGGCGCGGTACTCGCTGATCTGGATCACGTCCCCCGAGGAGACCCGCGTCGAGGACGCGCTCCGCCGGCTGTGCGTCGAGCGCGAGACCCGCCTCGAGGTCTGGTCGATCACCGAGGGGTTCAAGACCATCGCCAACGGTCAGGGCACGCGCGACGTCAAGGACCCGATGAAGGCGATCGATCACGTGATCCGCGCCGAGGGCAAGTCGCTGTTCGTGCTCCGCGACTTCCACCCGTTCCTCAAGGAGCCGGCGGTGATCCGCCGCCTGCGCGACGCGGCGACCGAGCTGCGCAAAACCAAGAAAAGCCTGCTGATCCTGTCGCCGATCACCAAGATCCCGCCCGAGCTCGAGAAGAGCATCTCGGCGATCCTCGACTGGGAGCTGCCGACCCGCCAGGAGATCGAGAGCGCCGCCCGCAAGGTCCTGCCCGCGCTGCCGGCCGCGACCCAGCAGGAGATCGAGAGCGACCCGACGTTCATGGAGCGCGTGGTCGAAGGCGCGCTCGGCCTGACCCTGGTCGAGGCCGAGAACGTGTTCTCCAAGTCCGCGGTCCGCACCCACACGTTCGACCTCGAGACCATCCTCGAGGAGAAGAAGCAGATCATCCGCAAGAGCGGCCTGCTCGAGTACTACGAGCACCGCGAGGAGTTCTCCGACGTCGGCGGCATGGAGATCCTGAAGGACTGGCTGGTCAAGCGCCGCAACGCGTTCAGCTCGCGCGCGCGCGACTTCGGCCTGCCGCTGCCCAAGGGCATCCTGATGATCGGCGTGCCCGGCACCGGCAAGTCGCTGACCGCCAAGGCGGTCGGCGCGCTGTGGCAGATGCCGCTGCTCCGGCTCGACGTCGGCAAGATCTTCGGCGGCCTGGTCGGCTCGTCCGAGGAGAACATCCGCACGGTGATCAAGACCTCCGAGGCGATCGCTCCGGCGATCCTGTGGATCGACGAGCTCGAGAAGGGGTTCTCCGGCACCGGCTCGTCGGGCCAGACCGACGGCGGCACGACGTCGCGCGTGTTCGCGTCGTTCATCACCTGGCTGCAGGAGAAGACCTCGCCGGTGTTCGTGATCGCGACCGCCAACAACGTCAGCCAGCTGCCGCCCGAGCTGCTCCGCAAGGGCCGG
>DASWOO010000840.1:0-4151 GCA_036404335.1 Kofleriaceae bacterium | reverse complement strand
CGGCACGCTCGAGTACATGTCGCCCGAGCAGCTGATGGGCAAGCCGCTCGACGGCCGCAGCGACGTCTACGCGCTCGGCGTGCTCGCCTACGAGATGACCACCGGCCGGCTGCCGTTCCCCGACGCCAAGGGGCCGGCGGGCCTCATCACCGCGCAGCTCAAGCAGACGCCGCTGCCGCCGTCGCAGGCCAACGCCAAGGCGCTGCTGCCCAAGGCCGCCGACCGCGCGATCCTCAAGTGCCTCGAGAAGGACAAGAACAACCGCTATCCCGACGTGTCGGCGCTCGCGGTCGCGCTGCAGGAGGTGATCGCAAGCACGCCGCGCGACGACCTCGCGGCGCTGCAGCAGATGCCGATCCCGGGGCATGATCGGATCGAGCTGAGCGGGTCTGATCTGCTCGAGACCCGGCGCGGCGACCTGCCGTTCATGGCGCCGCCGCCGATGCCGGCGAACCCCGCGCCGCAGGGGCCGGCGTCGCTGCCCGGCATGCCGCCCGACCGGCCATCGGGGCTGGCGCTGGGTGGAACCGGCCCCGGGGCGGGGCTCGGCGCGGCGGCGACCGTGGCCGCGCCCAACGGGCCGCATCAGCCGATCGGCCCCAACGGCGCGACCGCGCCCAACGGGCTGCCGCCGATGGCACAGCCCGGGCCGCGCGGCGGACCGCAGGTCATGACGCCGCCGAGCGGCGCGCCGCTCGCGCCATCGCCGTACGCGCCGACCCAGCTGCCCCAGCTGCCGCAGACGCCGATGCCGATGGCGCCGCCGGTGCCGCTCCCCGGCACGCACGGCGCGCCGTACGGCCAGGCGATGAGCCCGATGCCGTTCACGCCGCCGCCGTCGTATCCCGCCGGGCCCCGCGCGTCGTCGATCAAGCTGGTGTGGTGGGTGCTCGCGCTGCTCGCCGTCGGCGCCGGCGTCGGCACGCTCGTCGCGCTGCTGGTCAGTCGGTAAGCGCCGCGCTCGGGCTAGCGGGCGATCGCCGCGCGGGCGCGCTCTTCGCCGCGCGGATCGTCGGGCACGCCGTCGAGCCAGGCCTGGTAGTTGGCGCGCGACCGCGCCAGGTCGCCGCGCGCCTGGGCGATCATCGCGTCGAGCTCGAGCGCCTCGGGCAGGCTCGGCGCGCGGGTCCGGGCGCGGGCGCAGGCCTCGGCGGCGCGGGCGAGGTGATTGGCGCGCAGCGCGCCGCGGGCGTCGCGCAGGTCGGCGCGGGCGGCGGCGAGCGTGGCCACCCGATCGGGGTCGGCGGCCGGGTCGGCCGGCAGGTCGGCGGCGGGCGCCGGGCGATCGCCTTCGCCGCGCAGCTCGTGGCGCAGGTCGATCGCGCGCAGCCGGCCGCCGGCGCGCGGATCGCCGACCCACAGCGCGAGCGACGCCGGATCGAGGATCGCGATCTGCACCGCGCGGCCGTCGTCGATCACGCCGCGGTGGCCGGGCGGGCGGGGCGAGTCGTCGGCCGCGCGCTGGTCGCGCAGGATCGCCGCCAGCGCCGCCGGATCGGCGAGCGGCGCGCGCAGCAGCTTGGCCGCGCGCTCGACCCGGCCCTGGGTCGGCAGCATCCGCCGCGCGCGGTCGTTCTCCGGATCGCTGGCCAGCGCGTTGGTGGTCAGCACGTCACCGAGCACCGGCGACTTGGGGTTGCGCTCGATGATCGCCTTGCTCGGCGTGCGCTCGATCTGCAGCCACTTGCCGCTCGTGCCGTCGATCACCGCGATCACCGCGCTGCCCAGGGTCGGCGTGGCCTCGATCAGCTTGATCGCCTCGTCGAGCGTCCGGGCCTGCTCGAGCACCATGCGCGCGAGCAGCGCCACCGGCCGCGCCGTGCGGGTCACGCGGACGTCGGCGGTGCGCGCCGGGTTGACCATCACCGCGATCGCCTCGGCGTTGATGCCGGTGACCACGCCGACCTGGCCGGGCCAGCCGACCCCGGCCCACGCCAGCCGGCCGTCGGGCCGGGCGATCGTCACCACGGGCAGGGCCGCGTCGCCGCCGTCGTCGAGCCCGGGCAGCGACAGCGCGCGGCCGATCCAGACCCGCGCGGGCGCCTGGGCCTGGGCGGCGAACAGGGTCAGGCTGTGCGCGACCAGGTGCTGGTCGGCCTCGTCGCTGCGCGGCGACGGCGCGCCGACGTCGAGCACCGCCTGATCGCGCAGCGCGGCCTCGTAGCTCAGCGGCGTCCCGCTCGCCCTGGCGCCCCGCGTCATGCCGGCGACCAGCTTGCGGTCCTGCTCGACCAGGCCGTCATCGACGAACCGCCAGCGCCACGCCAGGCGCAGGCCGTGGGTCGACTCGCCGAGCCAGCCATCGTCGGACACCGTCGCGTCGATCGACGGCGCGAGCGCGGCCTGCGCCGGGGCCAGCCACGGCGCCAGCAGCCGGCCGTGGGCCGCGCCGAGCTCGTGGGCGTCGCCGGCGACGCGCAGCACGGCGATCCCGCCCAGCCAGCTGAGCGACGCGTTGCCGTAGGTCAGCGACGGCGTCGCGCCCGGCGCGGATTGTACCGAGGTGATCTCGCCCTGCAGCTCGCCGGCGGGCATGTCGTACGTGACCGAGCGCCGGTAGATGAACCACGCGACCACGACCGCGACCCCGAGCATCACCAGCGCGATTCCCCCGGCGCGCCAAGGTCTTGCCACGGCCGCGCGGCGGCCGCCGATCACCAGGTCCGGCATGGAGCCCGGTGGTAGTAGCGCGATTTGCCCCGACGGTGAGGGCTGAATTCCACATTGACCCGCTGGGGTGCGGTTGCTAGCTTCGGGGTCACCAGGTCACCGTCGATGTCCGGATTCGCTCTGTTGATATCGATGTCGACCGCAAGGTCCGGCGCGGAGCCGCTGCTGATCGCCGTGATCGGCCTGCTGAGCCTGGTGATCGTCGGGCTCGCGGCGCTCGCGCTGCTGCTGCGCCGCCGCCATCGCGCCCAGCCGGTCGCCGCGCCGCCGCCGATGCGGTCGGCCACGCCGGCGCCGAGCGTGCCCGCGATGCCGCGGCCCCGGCCGCGCCCGGTGCAGGTCCGCGGCGGCGGGGGCGGCGGGCTCGCGGTCGCGACGTCGACCGCGATGGTGTGCCCGACCTGCCGCACCGAGTACCACGGCATGACCTACTGCACGCGCGACGCGCGCCGGCTGGTCCCGCCCGAGGAGATGCTGGGCGGCGCCGGCTTCGGGCCGATGCGCGCCGTCGATCGCCTCGATCGGCGCAGCGCCGGCCTGGTCTGCATGGCGTGCCGCCGCGCCTACGAGCCCGGCCTGCGCAGCTGCCCGCACGACGGCAACGAGCTGGTGCCGTTCCCGGTCTACAACGCGACCCGGCTGCGCCGCGCGCGCAACACCGAGCCGGCCGGCGTCATCGCCCGGATCTGCCCGGTGTGCGGCTCGAAATACGACCTCAACGCCCGGTTCTGCGGCCACGACGCGGGCCAGCTCGTCGTGATCAATTAGGTCGACTAGATCGTTTCGCAGAACTCGATCCGCCGCGGGACCTTGTAGGGCGCCAGGTTGCGGGCGCAGTGGTCGATGATCTCCTCGGCGCCGCACTTCTGCTTCATCACGACGCGCGCGACGACCATCGAGCCGGCCATCGGATCGGTGACCACCGTCGCCTGCGCCGCCTTGATCTTGGGGAACGCCTCGAGGCAGCCCTCGACCTCGCCGAGCGCGACCCGCTTGCCGTCGACCTTGACCACGTCGTCCTCGCGGCCGGTCAGCTGCAGCCGGCCGGTCTTGTCGAGCTTGCCCAGGTCGCCGGTGCGCAGCCAGCCGGTCTTGTCGATCGCGCCGATCGCCGCCATGCCGCGCTTCGACGGCGCCTTCTCGTCGTCGAACGGGCCGATCGACTTGGGCGACAGCGTCTTGCTCTTCACCCAGATCAGCCCGTCGTTGGCCTTGGCGGTCGGCTTGATCTCGGTGCCGTCGGGCGCGGTGATCTTGACCTCGACGCCGTCGATCGGCTTGCCGACCGTGGTCGGGTGCTTGCCGGTGTCCTCGAGCGTGACCGTCGCGGCCTCGGTCGAGTGATAGCAGCTGAGCAGCCGCACGCCGTACTTGTCGTAAAAGTCGTCCGCGACCGCCTGATCGAGCCGCGAGCCGGCCGCGAGGTAGCGCGGTGCCTTGATCTCGAGCTTCTTGGCCGTCGGCAGCTTCGACAGCTCGGC
>DASWOO010000839.1:0-6349 GCA_036404335.1 Kofleriaceae bacterium | reverse complement strand
CGAGCGAGCTGATCGACGCGTTCGACGCGGCGACCACGGGCGTGCTGTCCGACGAGCTGATCCGCCGGGCGCGCGCCCTGGCCCGGCAGCAGCCCTGGGCCGAGCCGAGCGAGCCGACGCGGGCGAGCCGGCAGTCGTTCGCGACGATCCGGTGAGCGGGCCCGCGCCCGAGGCCGAGGCCGAGGCCGAGGCCGAGCCCGAGCCCGAGGCCGAGCTCAAGCCCGAGCTCGAGGCCGAGGCCGAGCCCGAGCCCGCGCCCGAGGCCGAGCTCGAGGCCGAGGCCGGGGCCGAGGCCGGGGCCGGGGCCGAAAACGCGAACAGGCCCGACGAGCGGGCCTGTTGCTTGGATGGGAAGCTAGTTAGTGGCGACGGAACCAGGTCGCGAGGCGACTGGGCTCCTTGGATCGCGAGGCGCGATTGAGGATTAGTTCTTGGCTTCGCTTCGCTCCGCCAAGTCTACTCCTGGCCTGCTTGCGCAGGCCCCGGTCCGCTGCGCGGCCCGGCAATCGCTACGCGATTGAGGATTAGTTGGCCGGCTTCGCGTCCGAGCCCGCGGCCGGAGCGGCGGCCGAGCCAGCCGGAGCCGCGGCCGGGTCCGCGCCAGCCGGAGCCGCGGCCGAGCCACCCGCCGGAGCGGCAGCCGGGTCCGTGCCGGCCGGAGCGGCCGAGCCAGCCGGGGGGGTCGCCGGGGGCGCGCCCGCGCCGGCCATCATCGCCTTGGTCATACACTTGGTCATCTCTTCGGTGACCGCAGCGATCTTCTTGGTGTCCTCTTCGCTGACCTTCGCGTCCTTGTCAGCGCCCGCGTTCTTGGCCTGCTCCTGGCCCCACTTGGTCATCTCCTCAGTGACCTTGTCCGCGCACGCCTTGTCGGCGCACTTGCACATCTTGTCCTTGAAGTCGGTCATCTTGGAGATGGTCTCGCCAGCGCCGCCGTGCTTCTTGCAGCCGGCGAACGAGACGAGGGACATAGCGGCGAGGAACGCGATCGAGAGGTTCTTCATCTTTGTGCCGACGGTTGTAAGGCATCACGCTGGATAGCGCCGGCAAAATAACGTCGTGAATTGTCGCGAGTTGTCGCGAACAGCGTCGGAGCGCCCCGATATTTGAACAGACTTCGGTAGGCCTTATCGAAGTCGCGCCGCGAAGTGTGGGGAAGCCATCACTGGTTACGCACCGGCGGCGCTCCTCGAGACGAGACGTGCCCACAAGCGGAGCCTGCGCACGCACGTGCGCGGTGCCGGTATGCTCGCGCCATGGCGCTGATGAATCTCGATGCCGGGGAGTATCCCGACGAGCCCGAGGCGCTGTGGGCGCTGTTCGACGTGCTCAACATCGCGTGCGGCGGGCACGCCGGCGATGCCGCATCGATGGCGCGCGTCGTCGCCTGGTGCGTCGCGCACGGCGCCGCGATCAGCGCGCACCCGTCGTATCCGGATCGCGAAGGCTTCGGCCGGCGGTCGCTGGCGATCGCGCCCGACGCGCTGGCGGCGAGCCTCGGCGCGCAATGCGAGGCGCTGGTCGCGCTCGCGCGCGGCCACGGTCGCGACGTCGCGTACGTCAAGCCGCACGGCGCGCTGTACCACGACGCCAACGCGCGGCCCGAGCTCGCCGAGGCGGTGATCGGCGCCGCGCGCGCGGTGATCGGCGACCGGGTGATCGTCGTCGGCCCGCCGGGCGGCGAGCTCGCCCGGGTCGCGGCCGCGCACCACCTCGGCTACGCCGTCGAGGGCTTCGCCGACCGGCGGATGCGCGCCGACGGCAGCCTGGTGCCGCGCGGCGAGGCGAACGCGCTGCTGACCGATCCGGCGCAGGCCGCGGCGCAGGCCCTGGCGCTCGCCGCGCGCGTCGCGACGATCTGCGTGCACGCCGACACGCCCGGCGCGCTGGCGATCGCCGGCGCGGTGCACGAGGCGCTGCATGGCTGAGTGGGTGGCGCTGGGCGACCGCGCGATCCGGTTCGCGCGGCCCGATCGGCCGGCGCGCGCGCTGGTCCACGCGGTGCGCGGCTGGCCCGGCGTGGTCGACGTGGTGGTGACCGGCGGAGACGTCGCGGCATACTTCGCCGGACCGTTCGCGCCGGTCAGCGAGGCGGCGTGGGCCGCGCGGATCGCGGCGCTGGCCGACGCGCCGGACGACCCGGCGCCGGGCCGCGACGTCGTGCTGCACGCGGTCTACGACGGGCCGGATCTCGCGAGCGTCGCCGCGGCCGCGGGCCTGGCCGTCGGCGAGGTCGGCCCGCTGCACGCGGCGGCGAGCTACGCCGTCGAGATGCTGGGATTCGCGCCCGGCTTCGCGTACCTGACCGGGCTGCCGGCGCCGCTCGCGCTGCCCCGGCGGTCGACGCCGCGCACCCGGGTGCCGGCCGGCGCGCTGGCGATCGCCGGCGGCTACACCGCGGTGTACCCGTTCGCGTCGCCGGGCGGCTGGCACCTGATCGGCCGCGTCGTCGGTCCGCCGATGTTCGGCCCGGCCGGCCCGCGGATCCAGCTCGGCGACCGGGTGCGGTTCACCCCGGCGCCATGATCCGCGTCGTCCGCGCGCTCGGCCTGGTCACGATCCAGGACCTCGGCCGGCCCGGCCGGATGCACGAGGCCGTGCCACCCGGCGGCGCGCTGGTCGCCGAGCGGCTGATCGCCGCGAACCGCGCGGTGCACAACCCCGACGACGCGCCGGCGATCGAGATCCTCGGCAGCCTGTCGATCAGCGCGGAGCACGCGCTCGACGTCGCGACCGACACCCTGGCCGCGCGGCCCCTGGCCGCGGGCGAGCTGTTCGACGTCGCCAGCGAGCCGCGCCGGGTCGCGTACCTCGCCGTGCGCGGCGGGATCGCGGCGCCGCTGATCCTCGGCGGCCGCGGCGCCATGCTGTCCGCCGGGCTCGGCGGACCGGTGCGGAGCGGCCAGCAGCTGGCGACCGCGCGGCTCGCGCGCGTCGTGCCGCGCGCCGGGACCCCGATCGCCGACGCCGGCCCGATCCGGATCATCCCCGGCCCGGACCACGCGTCGTTCCCCGGCGCCGCGCTCGAGCTCCTGATCCGCTCGACCTACCAGATCCTGCCGACCAGCGACCGCATCGGCACCCGGCTCGCCGGCCCGGCGCTGCCGCGCACCGCCGCCGCGGAGCGATCGCGGCCGATGGTGATCGGCGCGATCGAGGTGCCCGCCGACGGCCAGCCGATCGTGCTCGGCCCCGAGCACCCCACGACCGGCGGCTATCCGGTGATCGCCGTCGTCGCCTCGGCCGACCTCGGCCGGCTGTTCTCGATCCGCCCCGGCGGGACCGTCCGCCTGACGCGGTGACCGATCAGGCGCCGCGCGCCGGCAGCGGCGACGACACCCGGAGCTCGGTCGCCCGGCTCTTGCTCTCGATCTGGACCTCGACCGCCTCGTGGTCGATCGGCACGTACTTCGAGATCACCGCCGCGATCTCGCGGCGCATCTCCTGGAGCTTGCCGCCTTCCAACCCGACCCGATCGTGGGCCAGGACCAGATGCAGGCGCCCCTTGGCGACCTCGCGGCTCGACTGCTTACCTCGGAACAAATTCCACATGCGAGCCTCCCTTCAGGCGGCGCTGGCCGACGAGAACCCGAGCGCGCGGCCGATCCGCGCGAAGAACCCGATGCTCGGCTCGTCCGAGGCGTCGGTCGCGATCCCGACCAGGCGCTTGGCGACCCGGGTGAACTCGCGGGCCGCCATCGACTTGCCCTCGAGCACCGCGGGCATGCCCTTGTTGGTCGACGCCACGACGTGCTCGTCGAGCGGCACCGCGCCGAGCAGCTCGAGCGCGAGGATCTCGATGACGTCGGACTGCGACAGCATGTCGCCCTTCTTGACCAGGTGCTGCGAGATCCGGTTGACGATCAGCCGGGTCGGGATGTCCTGCTGCGCGAGCAGGCCGACGACGCGGTCGGCGTCGCGGATCGACGACACCTCGGGGGTCGCGACCACGACCGCCTCGTCGGCGCCGGCGATCGCGTTCTTGAAGCCCTGCTCGATGCCGGCCGGGCAGTCGATCAGCACGTAGTCGTACAGCCCCTTGAGCTCGGCGATCAGCTTCTTCATGTCGGCCGGGGTGACCGCGTCCTTGTCGTCGGTCTGCGACGCGGGCAGCAGCCACAGATTCTCGAGCCGGCGGTCCTTGATCAGCGCCTTCTGCGCGGGGCACTTGCCCTGGATGACGTCGACCACGTGGTAGACGATGCGGTTCTCGAGGCCCATGACGACGTCGAGGTTCCGCAGGCCGATGTCGGCATCGATCAGCACCACGCTCATGCCGAGCTGTGCGATCGCCGCGCCGAGATTGCACGTGGTCGTCGTCTTGCCGACGCCACCTTTGCCAGATGTGATGACGATTGCTCGACCCATGAGTTTCTCCTAGATGCTCGCGGCCAGGCCGCTCGGAAGTCGTCCTAGAAAGCGCTCGACCACGATGGTCTCGCCGGTGAGATAAGCGATCTCGGCGCCGTCGCTCGGACGGTCACCGGCTCCGGCGCGGGCGACCATGCGCCCGATCCGCAGCTGCTGGGGCTGGAGCGACAGCGCGATGATCGCGCCGGCCTCGCGGCCGATCGCGGCGTGCGCGACGCCGCGCAGCCGGCCGAGCACGATGATGCTGCCGTGGGCGCGGACCTCGGCGCCGGGGTTGACGTCGCCGATGATCAGCACGTGGCCGGTGTGGTCGACGATCACGCCGGACCGCACCGGGCCGATCACCAGCTTGGGCGAGGCGGGCAGCGCGGCAAGGATCGCGGAGGCCTTCGACTCGGCGAGGACCTCGGCCAGCTCGGCGGCCAGCGCCGGGGCGAGCTCGGCGACCTTGGCCTCGGCGAGCGCGGCCGCGCGGGCTTCGACCAGCTCGATCGCCCGGGCCTCGACCAGCTCGGCGGTGCGGGCCTCGGCGAGCGCCGCGGCCAGCTCCTGCGCCCGGATCACGGCGAGCTCCTCGGCGAGCACCATCGCCAGCTCCTGCGCCCGGACCTGGACCAGCTGCTCGGCGAGCGCGCGGGCCTTGGTCTCGATCAGGTCGCCCGCCATCGACAGCGCGAGGTCCTCGGCCATCGCGGCCGCGGCGGCGAGCACGGCCGGATCGGCGGCGGGCGCGGGGGCGACCGGCGTCGCGATCGCCGGGGCGATCGGCGTGGCGGTGGCGAGCTCGGCCTCGATCGCCGCGGCCTCGGCGCGCGAGACGTCGGCGGCGATCGCCTCGACGAAGTACGGCGCGGTGTTGGCGAGCGCGACCTCGATCGGCGCGGCGTCGTCGGTGGGGGCCGCGTCGAGCGCGAGGTCCGGCGGCGCGTCCGCGGCGGTGACCGAAGGCTCGGTGGCGGCGCGCGACCGGTCGGCCGGCGCGGCGTCGAGCTCCGCGGGCGCGGCGTCGAGCTCCGCGGGCGCGGTAGGCGCGATCGGCCCGCTGCCGTCCGCCAGCTTGGTCCGGCGGACCTCGTCGACCCGGCGGACCACCGCGGCGTACGACCGCGCCGGCCGGCTCGCCGGCACGATCTCGAGCAGCACGAGCTCGAACTGCGCGGCCACGGCTTCGAGGCAGGCCAGCGCGCCCGTGGGCAGCGCGGTCTCGAACGTCACGCGCGCGTCGCTGCCGGCGAAGAACCCCGGGGCCTCGGCGAGCAGCTCGGTCAGCCGGGCCGCCAGCGCCTCCGCCGACGGCGCGCTCGCGACCTGGATCTCCAGGCCGCGGGTCGTGCCCTTGAGCGTCACCAGCGCCGGGGGTGGCGCGAGATCGCTATCAACTACCGCAAACGCGACGGATGGGGCTTGGCTCATGATCGTCCTCCAAGGCGGGGCCCCGGATGTTGGGAAATACAGCCCTGTCTGGAGATCCCGGGCAACTTTTTGACCGAAACCCTGCGAGAAATCGATCGCGCGGTGCCCTGCCGGGTCGGCGGACCCCAGCTCGTGTCCGGGATCCGGACGCCTGTCCGGCATGCGGACGCCCGCGCGGCATGGCGCGAACAATGTCGCGGCGTTGGCCGCGGACCGAGGCTTGCGTTGATCGCGCTCGTGCCCTCCAGTCAGCACGAACGCCTGGTCGAGATGTTCCGGACGCGCGGCGAGCTCGCGCCTGCCCTGCTCGAGCTGTGCGGCGTGCACCAGCTGCCGCACGACCGCGCCGTGCCCGGATCGATCGACTTTTCCCAGAGCATGCCGATCGAGTACCGCGCCGACGCGGTGATCGAGCTGCGCGGCCGCGACCACCGCTTGACCGCGGCGGTCGTCGTCGAGGTCCAGCTCCGCCGCGACGTGACCAAGCGCTTCACCTGGCCGCTCTACCTCGCCGCGTTGCGCGCGGCCCACAGGTGCGACGTCGTGCTGCTCGTCCTGACCGCGC
>DASWOO010000838.1:0-4348 GCA_036404335.1 Kofleriaceae bacterium | reverse complement strand
CTTGCGGCGGACCAGGCGATCGACCGGCACGTCCGGGATGCTGGCCGCGACCAGCTCGGCGACGTCGAGCACCTGGATCTTGTCCTCGACGTTCCGCTGCTTCATGCCGTCGGTCAGCATGATGTTGCAGAACGGGCAGGCGACCGCGACCGCGCTGACCTCGGCCGCGATGATCTCGTCGGTGCGGTTGACGTTGACCCGCTCGCCCTCGTGCTCCTCCATGAACATCCGCGCGCCGCCGGCGCCGCAGCAGAAGCCGTGACGCTTGTTACGCGTCAGCTCCTTGATGCCGCCCGGCGCGCCGACCGCGGCCAGGATGTTCCGGGGCGCGTCGAACTCGCGGTTCCACCGGCCGAGGTAGCAGCTGTCGTGATAGGTGATCGTGTCGACCGGCGAGGTCTGCGACTTGAGCTTGTCGGTCTGGTACAGGTGATCGATCAGCTGGGTGTGGTGGACGATCTCGAAGTTGCCACCGAACTGCGGGTAGTCGTGCTTGAGCGTGTGCAGGCAGTGCGGGCAGGACGTCACGACCTTCTTGGCGTTGACCGACTTGAGCGTCTCGATGTTCTGCTCGGCGAGCGCCTGGAACAGCATCTCGTTGCCGGCGCGCTTGGCCGGGTCTCCGGTGCACGCCTCATGGTGGCCGAGCACGGCGTAGTCAACGCCCGCGGCGTCGAGGATCTTCACCATCGCGCGGGTCTGCTTGATGATCCGGGCGTCGAACGCGCCGGCGCAGCCGACCCACAGGATGTACTCGGGATCGGGGTTCTCCTCGATCAGCGGGACCTCGAGGCCGTTGGCCCAGTCCATGCGCTGGTCGTTGGCGATGCCCCACGGGTTACTCTGGCGCTCGATGTTGCGGAACGTCCGCTGCAGCTCGCCGGGCGCCTTCTCCTGCTCGAGCACCAGGTTCTGGCGCATCTGGATGATCTTCGCCGGGTGCTCGATGAACACCGGGCAGACCTCCTGGCACGCGCCGCAGGTCGTGCACGCCCACAGCGTGTCTTCCTGGACCCGGCCGCCGGTCAGCCGCGGCATCTCGTCCTGCTGCTGCTTGGTCGCCGCCAGCTGACCGCGCGCGAACACCAGGTCGGGGTGCGGGTGCGCGTCGTCGAAGCCGTGCGACGCCGAGTAGTCCTCGAGCCCGGTGACCTGCTCCTCGAGCTCGGCGATCTTGTCGCGGAGCTCGACCCGATCGAGCATCTCGTAGCGGATGTCGTGGATCAGCTGCATCGGCGAGAGGTTCTTGCCGGTGTTGTAGGCGGGGCAGTAGTTGGTGCAGCGCGCGCACTCGGTGCAGGCGTAGGTGTCGAGCAGGCTCTTCCACGACAGCTGCTCGAACTTGCCGACGCCCCACTGGTTCTCGTCCTCGAGGTTCACCTTGGGCAGATCCTGGCGGCGCTCGGAGCGGTTGCGCGTGAAGATGTTGGGCAGCGCGCCCAGCAGGTGGATGTGCTTGGAGTAGGGCAGGTAGTTGAGGAACGTCAGCAGGATCAGGACGTGGAGCCAGTAGCCGAACGCCTGGCCGCGCGCCGCGGCGTCGGGCGTCAGCGGCGCGAGCATCCGGCCGATCGCGCTCGAGATCGGCAGGAACTTCGGCGCGGCCTCGCCCGCCGAGATCGCCGCCGCGGCCTCGTAGCCGTGGAACAGGAAGTGGCTGATCATCAGCGAGCCGATCGCGCCGAGGATCAGGCCGGCGTCGAGCGTCCACGGGATCAGCCGCGGCTTGACGATCAGCCGGCGCGTGATCGACCACAGGATCATCAGCAGGACGATCCCGTTCATCACGTCGATGAGCAGGTACAGCGGCTGGTAGATCATGTCGGGCAGGAGCGCCAGCGACACGCCCGGCCACACGCCCGACACGAAGATGTCGAGCGTGGCGATCGTGATGACGAGGAAGCCCCAGAAGATGAACAGGTGGTGCTTGCTGGTCCGGTGCTGCGGGCCCTCCTCGGAGACCTTCTTCTGCGCGAAGAAGTAGATCCCGACGTCGAGCAGGCGCCCGGGGATCTGATCGAGGCGGGGGCGCTGATCCGGTGCGCCGGACGCGACCGCGCGACCGAACAGCCAGACCGTGCGCGCGAAGAACGCGACCGACGCCGCGAGCAGGAGAATGAACAAGGCCTGAGTCACGACGTGTCGGGGATATCACGCCCGACGGGCGGATGTCAGGGCTTTACGCGCCGCGTCTGTACCGGGCCCCGCCGGGGTATAGTCCGGGCGGCGCAGCACATGGCCGGGCTGGCGAACATCCTCGTGGTGAGTGACCTGCATTTCGGGGAGGAGCTCCTCCCCGGTGCGCCCGTCCAACGCCGCCGCGCGGTCGAGCTCGGGTCGCAGGCATTCCGCGAGTTCCTCCGATACTACACGGTGCGCCGGCGCGACGGCCGGTCGTGGCGGCTGGTCATCGCCGGCGATCTGTTCGACTTCATGTCGGTGATCATCCCGGAGGTCCCCGGCCGGCGGGCGCGGACCGCCGACGAGCGGGCGTACGGCCTGGGCCGCGGCCGGCAGCCGGGCGTCGCGCGGATGCGGCGGCTGTGCGAGGCCCACGCGCCGGTGCTCGCCGAGCTCGGCCGGTTCGCGGCCGCGGGCCACACCGTCGAGATCATCGCCGGGCACCACGACATCGAGCTGGTCGCGGCCGAGGTCGCCGCCGAGCTGATGCGACAGATCGCCGCGGCCGGGGCCGACGACCGGGCGCTCGGTCGGATCGCGATCGCGCCGTGGTTCGTCCACGTCCGCGGCGTGTGCTGGATCGAGCACGGCCATGCCTACGACGAGGGCGCCGCGTTCGCGCACAACCTCGCGCCGATGGACCCGCAGGACGGCTGGCTGATCCCGAACGCGGACTACGCGGCGGTCCGCTACCTCGGGGCGGCGGTGCCCGCGCTGGATCCGCACGGCATCGAGGAGTGGGGCATGTGGAGCTACCTGCGCCGGACGCTGGGCCTCGGGTCCTGGGCCGGGCGGTGGCGGGCGTACGGCGGGTTCCTTCGCGCGCTGGCCGGGGCGGGGCGGCTGCAGCGCTCGGCCTTACGCCGCGCGCGGCGCGAGCGCGCGCACCGGGCGCGGCTCGCCGAGCTCGCGCACGGCTCGGGCGTGCCGGTCGACACGCTGACGGCGATCGACGGGCTGGCGAGCACGCCGCTGACGGTCCGCGGGTGGCGGCTCGCCCGCATGGTGCTGCTCGATCGCGCCGGGCTCGGCGTCGCCGGCGCGGTGCTGGGCGCGATCCTCTTGCTGGCGCTGCCGCTGGTCTGGGCGCTGCTCGGCGTCGCCGCGCTCGCGGGCGCGGGGCTCGCGGCGCGGCGCTGGCTCGGCCGGCACACGACGACCTCGCAGCTGGCGATGCGCCGCGTGCCGCCGCGCCTGCGCGCGCTGGTCGACGCGCCGGTCATCGTGTTCGGCCACAGCCACGATCCGCGCTGGCAGAAGCTGCGCAGCGGCGGCCTGTACCTCAACGCCGGCACCTGGCTGCCGGCGACCCGGCCCGGCCTGCACCGCAGCTTCACGTTCGTGCTGATCGAGCCGCCGCCGGACCCGGCCGCGCCGCCGACCGTCGAGCTGCGCCAGTGGCGCGAGGGCGTGTCGCAGCCATTCGACGCCGGGCCAGCCACGACCTAGCCCGAGACCATGCTATCGGATCGCTCGTGCCTCCCGTGACCCGGAGCCCGGCCGAGACGCCGCTGATGCGGCAGTACCTCGAGATCAAGGAGCGCCACGCCGACGGGCTGGTGTTCTTCCGGCTCGGCGATTTTTACGAGATGTTCTTCGACGACGCCGTGCTCGGCGCGCGGCTCCTCGACCTGACCTTGACCACGCGCGACAAGGGCAAGGAGGACGCGGTGCCGATGTGCGGCGTCCCGCACCACGCGGCGCGGGTCTACATCGCCAAGCTGACCGAGCTCGGCCACAAGGTCGTGCTGTGCGAGCAGGTCGAGGATCCCAAGCTCGCCAAGGGCTTGGTCCGGCGGGAGGTCGTCCGGATCATCACGCCGGGCGTCGTGCTCGACGACGACGTGCTCGAGCCCAAGCTGCCGCGCTACCTGGCCGCGCTGGTGCCCGGCAAGGACGCCGTCGGCCTGGCCTACCTCGACGCGACCACCGGCGAGCTGTGCGCGACCGAGCTCGCGCCGGGCGCCGTGCTCGACGAGCTGGTCCGGGTCGCGCCGCGCGAGGTCCTGGCCGCCGCGGTGTACCTGGGCGACGGCGACCCCGGCCCGCTCGCCGCGATCCGCGCGCGCTATCGCATGCCGTGGAACGCGGCCGAGGTCCCCGACGACGCCGGCGCCCGCGCCGAGCTGGCGTCGATCCTGAGCCCGCCGCCGCTGCCGCCGATCAA
>DASWOO010000837.1:0-7574 GCA_036404335.1 Kofleriaceae bacterium | reverse complement strand
GGTGCGCGGCCGGCACGACACCACGACCTGGCGCTCGCCGCCCGCCGCGAGCAGCTGGGTCAGCGGCAGCTCGGTCTGCCACGCGACCCGCGCGCCGAGCCGCAGGGCCTCGCGCGGCGCGTTCACGATCATCTGGCGCTCGACGCGCCGGATCGGACCGGCGACAGGACCGGCGAGCCGGGCGGCCTGGCGCGCGGCGGCGACCAGGGTCACCCGCGTGCCCGACGCGGTCAGCGACCGGGCGATGCCGAGCCAGACGTGCACCATGGCGTCGAGCAGCTGCGCCGGCGCGCGGCAGCTGAGCTCGTCGACCGCGCCGAGCTCGCCGGTCGAGCCGAGCTCGGTGTCGAGCACCAGCCGCACCGCAGGATCCTCCGGCGGGACCTCGTCGGGCAGCCGCATGATCAGCCGATCCGCGTTCTGCGAGCGCACCCAGTGGATGCGCCGGGCGTCGTCGCCGGGGACGTAGTCGCGGATCCGGAACGTGCCCTCGGTCGGCCGGTGCAGGACCTGGCGGGGCAGGGCGTCGTCGCCGCCCTCGCCGAGCAGGCCGCGCGCGCCGGAGACGTCGGCCGGCCGCGGCAGCACGGTGAACGCCGCCTCGCCGCGCTGGATCGCCGGGGTCCGGGTCAGGCCGAGGGTGTCGCCGAGCCACAGCGTCATCGCCGGCGCGCGATGCTCGCCGCGGATCGCGCCGCCGAGCTCGCTCTCGAGCCGGAGCTCGGCGCCCGCGGCCTCGGCGCCGACCGCGTAGCGCGTGATCGCGCCATGCGGAGCCGTGCGGCCGGTCGCGAACAGTCGCATCCCGGCCGGGATGCGCACGCCGCGGAGCCGGAGCTCCTCGCGCAGCGCGTCGCCTTCGATCGCGATCTCGGGGACGATCGCCCGCGTGATCTGCGCGGTGCGCCACGGCCGCGGGCCGGCGGCGAAGAGCGCCGTCCAGGTGGCGACCGCGCAGACCGTCGCCAGGCCGAGCGCGCCGATCCAGCTCAGGCTGGCCCAGCCGGTCAGCGCCGCGGCGGTCAGCGACAGCGCCGCGGTCCACAGCAGGGTCGCGCCCGCCGGGGTCAGGATGTCGAGGTGGTCCCACGGCCAGCGCCGGCCGGCGGGCAGCGGCCGCTGGCTCTCGACCGCGAGCCGGGCGACCAGCGCCACGGCCATCACCAGCCACAGCCCGACCAGCACCGGCGTCGCCGCCTGCAGGAACCGATCGCTCGCGGCGTCGAGCGTGCCGGCGGTCGCGGCGACCGGCGCGAGCACCAGCGACGCGATCCGGACCGCCCGCGTCACGGTGAGCCGCGGCTTCATGCGCGGGCTCCGCCGGCGCTGGCGATCGCGCGCAGCCGATCGTAGACCCGCACGCCGTCGACTGGCAGCCGGTGGCGCAGCACGTCGGCGGCGACGTCGAGCAGGTCGTCGATCGCGACGAACTCGCGGCCGTCGAGCATCGCCCGGGCCTGGGCGCAGCGGACCCACGCCAGCGTGGCGCGCGGGCTGATCGCGTGGCCGTCGCCGATCGTGCGGCGCAGGCCGTCGATGTAGCTCACCGCGGTGCGCTTGATCTCCGGGCTGACGTGGATGTACGGCACGGTCGCGCGCCAGTCGATGAACGCCTGGCGCGAGATCACCGGCTGGATCGTCGACAGCGGCGGCGTCGTGCCGAGGTGATAGTCGAGCACGCGGACCTCGTCCTCCATCGACGGGTAGCCGATCTCGAGCATCACCATGAACCGGTCGATCTGCGCGGCGGGCAGCGCGTAGGTGCCCTGGTGATCGAGCGGGTTCATCGTCGCGAGCACCTGGAACGGCTCCTCGAGCTGATGCGTCACGCCCTCGACGGTCGCGCAGCGCTCCTCCATGACCTCGAGCAGCGCCGACTGGGTCTTGGGCGTGGCGCGGTTGATCTCGTCGGCGAGCAGGATGTGGGTGAAGATCGGCCCGGGCCGGAACCGGAACTCGCGGTCGCGGGCGTCGAACACGTTGGCGCCGGTGATGTCCATCGGCAACAGGTCGGGCGTGAACTGGATCCGGCCGAACTGCGTGTCGATCGCGGCGGCGATCGCCTTGCACAGCTGGGTCTTGCCGACGCCGGGGACGTCGACGAGCAGCACGTGGCCGCGCGCCGCCATCGCGGTCAGCACGCGCGCGATCACGTCGCGCTTGCCGACGATCACGCGCTCGACCGCGTCGATCACCGCGCGATATTCGGCGCGGACCTTCTCGACCTGCCGGCGCAGCGGCGTGCGCTCGCTCGGCGCTTGCTGCGGCTCGGCGAGGTCAGCCCCGCGAAACGGACCCTGTGCCACCATGTCGTTCTCCTTGGAAGCGCGACCCACGTGATGCCGCGGCAGCTGGCCGATCAGCCAGCGCGCGATCCCGGTGCCGCGGCGCGGCTGCGGGACATGTAGTGCCGTGTGTTCTGCAGGCGCGTCGTGCCACAGGCCGGCGTAGGCCTCGGCGAGGCGCAGCCGGATCGGCTCGTCGCCGGCCAGCTCGTACAAGATTCGTAACATGGCGACCCGCAGCTCGCCCGGCAAGGTCGGTGCCAGGGTCTCCGGCGTCTCGCGCACGAAGTCGCCGGCGGCGAGCGCGGGCCAGCCGAGCAGGCCGATGACCTCGTCGGCGCGCGCGCGCTCCGCGGCCGTCGGCTCACCCGCGGCGACGAGCAGGCCCGCGACGATGCGCCGCGCGCGGCGCAGGTCCGCCCCGTCTGGTGCCAGCATGGTGAATGGACACCGCGCGCGGTCGAACTATTGCCTGAAAAACGCAGGTTGCTCCGATCACGCTCGATCACGAGAGTCTCACGCGGTACGTGCGGTTGCCGCTCGACGCGGTCTGACCTAACGTCGCGAAAGTCGATATGCTGCGGACCATGAAGGGGATAGGGCGGTTCCGCCCGACGGTCGCCGGGCTCGGCGTCGCGACGAGCCTGCTGACCGGGTGCTCGCTGCTCTACAATCCGGATAGCCTGTCGCCGCACCCCGATATGCCGGCCGACGCGACCGATGCACCGCCGCCGCCGGACGTGCTCGATCCCAACGCGCTGATGCTGACGGTCGCCGGGCCGCCGGATCTCTATGAAGGCCAAGGCACGGGCGGGAGCCCGCAGGCGTTCCTGGTGCTCGTCGGCAGCAACATCTCCAAGCAGGCCGAGATCACGCTGGTCGCGACCGCCGCCGGCGAGACCGTGCCGCAGTACACGCTCGACCTGGCGCACCTCGCGCACGCCGCCGACAACAGCGCGATCGCGGTGCCGATCACGCTGCCGGTCGATCCCGCGGCGGCGAACACCGACGTCAAGGTGACGGTCCACGTCAAGCAGGCCGGCAAGCTCGGCGACATCGACGCCGACCTCGCCGGGCAGATCACGCTCCACTCGCTGCTCGAGCTCGACGACGCGCATGCGGCGGTGCCGGCGTCGACGAGCCCGCTGCGCTACTCGCAGGTCGTGCTGACCCAGCCGCTGGTGGTAAGCCCGGTGCTGAACGGCCAGCCGACGATCATCCATTCGATGTCGAACATCGAGCTGGGCGATGTCACGGCCAGCGGCAACCTCCAGACCCCGGGGCGCGGCGGCGGCGCCGGCGGGGCGACGGGCGCGGCGGGCACGGGCCCGGCGGCCGGCACGGGCGGCGCGCTGCTGGTCGCCGGCACGGGCGGCGGGTTCGGCACCGGCGGCGCCGGCGCGACCAACGTCGCGGGCGATCCGCTGATCACCTCGTACGCGAGCAACAAGAGCAGCGGCGGCGGCGGTGGCGGCGGTGCGGCCGGCGGTGGCGGCGGCGGCACGATCGAGCTCCACGCCGAGGGCTTGCTCAAGGTCGGCAAGGTCACGGCGAACGGCGGCCTGGGTGGCGCGGCGGCGCCCGCGCTCACCGCCGGTGGCGGCGGCGGCGGCTCGGGCGGGGCGATCGTGCTGCGCGCCGGCATGACGGCGACGCTCGGCGCGCTCAGCGTCGCCGGGGGCGCCGGTGGCGCGGGCTCCGGGCTGCTCGCCCAGACCGGCACCGCGGGCGGCACGGGCCGGATCCGGATCGACGCGCCCGCGCTCGCGGGGACGATGCCGGCGTTCTCCGATCTCGTCCGGCGCGGCGTGGCGTTCGACCCGGCCACGCCGCTGATCACGCGCGACAAGCGGGTGACGCTCACGCTGAACAGCGCGAAGGCGTCCGAGAGCTACATCGTCACGGTGTTCAAGACCAAGGACGTCTCGCTGCAGAGCGGGGCGGTCCTGTTCACGACGTCGAGCCAGGCCGTGCCGCTCGATCTGTTCGACGGCTACAACAAGATCTGCGTGGCGCTCGCGAGCCTGCCGCCGGCGTTCGATGACCCCGGGGCGGATTGCGTCGAGCTCGCCTACGTCCGGTTCGAAGAGGCCAGCGGCGCGGTGACCCGCGGCCGGCTGGTGAGCGCGGCTCCGGCGTCGCCCGCGCGACGCTTGCGGTAAGCTCGGCGCGTGAAGTCGCTCGCGCCCACCGATCTGGCCTTCTTCGACCACGCCGAGCTGCGCATCACCGCGACGGTGCAGCTGTCGGTGCCACCGGAGCGCGTGTTCGCGTCGTTCGCCGAGCCGTCGGACTGGCCGCGCTGGTTCCCGATGATGCACGAGGCGCGCTGGGTCTCCGGCGCGCCCGGGCTCGGCGCCGAGCGCGAGGTCGCGCTGACCGCGCTCGGCAAGTTCCGCGAGCGGTTCATCGCCTGGGAGTCCGGCGTCCGGTTCGCGTTCACGATGATCGGCTCGACCTCGCCGCTCGCGGTCCAGCTCGCCGAGGATTACCGGCTGACCCCCGACGGCAAGGGCAGCCGGCTCGACTGGGTCATGGCGTCGACGCCGACCTCGTTCGGCCGCCTGCTCGCCGGGCCGACCCGGCTGATGATGCAGCGGCTGTTCGCGCGCGGCGGCCGCAACCTCGAGCACCTGCTCGCGGCGAATTGATCGGGGCCACGGTGACTCCGCAGCGCCGGCACGTGCTCGAGACCGCGGGGCGCGCCACGCTCGCGACCGCGCTCACCGGCGCGGCGGGCTACCTCGTCGCCCCGGCGCTCGCGCCGCTCGCGGCCATCGCCGCCGCCGCCGGTGCCATCGTGCTCGAGCTCGGCCAGGCGCGCGCCGCGCTCGGCCGCCAGCTGGGCGAGCTCGACGCCGAGCTCGCCCAGCAGGCGCCGCTCGCCGAGCTCCACCGCCGGCTCGCGACCCGCCGGGCGCTGCCCGCGATGCGCGGCTTCGCGATCGCGCCCGACTGCGCCCTGCTGCTGACGGAGCTGGTCGCCGACGAGCAGCCCGAGCTCGTGGTCGAGACCGGCAGCGGCGTCTCGACGCTGATCCTCGCCTACGGCCTCGAGCGCCTCGGCCGCGGCCGCGTGCTCGCGCTCGACCACGACGCCGCCTACGCCGCCGCGACCCGCGCCGAGCTCGCCCGCCACGGCCTGTCGGCCTACGCCACCGTGGTCCACGCCCCGCTCGCCGCCATCGAGCTCGACGGCGAGCGCCACCGCTGGTACGCCCCCGACGCGCTCGCCGGCCTCCCGCCGATCGACCTCGTCGTCGACGACGGCCCGCCGCGCTACCTCGGCGACCGCCTGCGCTACGCCTCGCTCCCCGTGCTCGCGCCGCGCATGTCGCCGCGCGGCATCTTCGTGCTCGACGTGATCGGCCCCGAGGAGCGCGACAACCTCGCGCGCTGGCGCCGCCGCCACCCCGACTTCCACCACCAGCTGCTCGACAGCCGCAAGGGCAACGCGATCCTGCGCCGGACCCCGGCCGAGCGCGCCTAGGTAGGCGGCGGCGGCGGCGGCGGCGGTGGCGGTGTCCGGCTCAGCCTTCTGACAAATCCGCCAAATTAAGCTTCGGGAACCCGGCGCCTCCAGCTTGCACTTGTGTACCGGGTGGGCCACGGGACCACGGCTACGTCTACGAAATCCGCCAAATCAAGCTTCGGAAACCCGGCGCCTCTAGCTTGCACTTGTGTACCCGGTGGGCCAGGGGACCCTTGGCTACTCGTACGAAATCCGCCAAATCAAGCTGTCAAGCGCGTCATCGGTGCAGCGTCAGGACATGGCTAACAGCATGGCGTCACTACAGGTCAAGTGCCACCATTCATCCGCACCACGCTCGCATCGAGGCCCGCCACCTGCCCATCGAAACCGTGCGGCGGTGCCGGCCACGGCGGTGCCGAGACCCAGCAGCGTCTCGAGCAAGGTGGCCGCGGCGAGCGCCGGCCTCGTCGCCGGCCCACGCGCCCGACGCGGGGACCGTGAACCCGGCAGCGGCGAACGGCAGCGCGAGCCGCGACCGAGAATCGCCGCAGCAGGGAGTGCCCAACCGGGTCTCGGCACCGCAGCAGCCGACTATCTCGTGGACGTGGGGACCTCTCGCCGGGAGATCGTCGAACCGTGCTTCTTCCACCCGACGTCCAGCAACCACGTCGCGGCCGGCGTCACCTGGAGCGGCTCCATCTTCGATGGCCGTCTCAACATCCACGGTTCCTGCTCTGCTTCGGCCCAGCACGCGAATGCGCCGGCGCTGGAGTACCAGTCGATCTTCCATCCGCGGCGCTCATCTTCGCGGTCTTCGTGATGCTTACGCCAGTTATTCAAAACATAGGACAGCGCGTGGCGCGCCTGCTGAGGCGAGCGAATGATCTCCGCATAATAGCGGTCCGGGAACACCGCGCCGCGGCGGCGGGGGCCTGGCAGGCGGCGGCTGAACGCGCGGTTCAGCTGCTTGGCCGCGGAGATCTGGAATGCTTGCATGCCGCGAGAGAGCGAAACCTTGTCGTTGGCCTCGACGAGCAAGTGGATGTGCGAGCGCTGGATGCTCAGGTGCACGATGCGGAAGCTCTTGCGCTGGGCGACGCGCGTCGTCGCCTTGCGGATCGCCGCGTAGAAGTCGAGGCGGCGCAGGGTGCCAAGGGCTGGGGCTCGGCGCAGCACGACATGGACAGGGAATCGCGCGGCGAGATCCGGGCGTGTCAGATGCGGCATGCCGGCGCGCGCGCCCTTCGGAGGCCGTCCGGCCCCCGGACGCTTGCCACCCCGCCTGGGGAGCGTTGCGAAGAGCTCGGCTTGCGCCGGAGTCGACGGCTCGGCTCGACGCGTGAGCGTGCGGCGCTGCATGGTGACAAGCTGGCTGATGATCGGGGTATGGCAATGAGGTGGCCTGTGTTTGTGTTTGGCAATAAATGGCAGTTGCGGAGTGGAGATCCCGGACGGAGCGAGCGAGTGAAGGGTGGCTCTCGAAAGCAGGCTCGGGAGAGCGTGGGGCCTGCCTGATGGATGGTGGCCGGCCCGTGACCTGCGCGAATCGGGGCAGCCGGGGTGCGATGTCGCGCAGCTCACCGGCCTTGCCGCCACCATCCACAGGCCCGACGCTCGAGCGTGCGATCCCGACGGATTAAATTGATTAAGCAGATTTCGCGAGTGCGGAGCTGCGGGGCGCGGGGCGACGCGGCTGCGTGGTCGAGTGCGGGGCGCGGCTGCGTGGTCGAGTGCGGGGCGCGGCTGCGTGGTCGAGTGCGGGGCGCGGCTGCGTGGCCGAGTGCGGGGCGCGGCTGCGTGGTCGAGTGCGGGGCGCG
>DASWOO010000836.1:0-6742 GCA_036404335.1 Kofleriaceae bacterium | reverse complement strand
GACCCACCCGACGGTGCCGATCGGCAATGTCGCGGTCGACATCAACTACGACGGCGGCAACATCTGGGGCAAGACCCGCGACGTGACCTACGTCGGCCGGGGCAAGACCGACGTCGATCCGCTGCTCGACGCGCTCGCCGGCCGCCAGGGCCGCAAGGTCAAGCCCGACCAGTTCCCCGACCGCGGCTCGTTCTATCGCTCCGACCAGTTCAGCTTCGCCAAGGTCGGCGTGCCCGGCATCTACCTCGGCAGCGGCACCGACTTCATCGGCCACGACGCGGGCTGGGGCCGCGACCGGCACGAGGAATACGAGCGCAAGAGCTACCACCAGCCGAGCGACCAGCTCCAGCCGGACTGGAACTTCGACGGCATGGTCGAGAACGCGCAGCTCGGCTTCGAGATCGGCGTGCAGATCGCCAACGCCGATCACGGCCCGGCGTGGCAGCCGGGCGACGAGTTCGAGGCCGCGCGCAAGGCGTCGCAGGCCGGCCCCTGACCCGCGGCGCGCCGCAGCTCACGTCGCGCGCTCGTCGACGGTCGCAAGGTAGCGCGGCGGCTGGCGGTGGTGCGTGAGCTGCTCGAACGCGTAGCCGTAGCCGAGCAGCTTGCCCTCGGCGTACGCCGGGCCGAACCACGACACGCCGATCGGCAGGCCCTTGTACGGCGGGCCGGGCACGGTCAGGTGCGGGTAGCCGGCGACGGCGGGCAGCATCGGCGTGTTGATGTACGTGCCGCTATCGCCGTTGACCGGATCGGTGACCCACGCCGGCATGCCGGTCGGCGCGACAAACGCATCGAGCTTGTGCGCGGCGATCAGCTTGTCGAGCACGCCGGCGCGCGCGTGCTGGACGCAGCGGGCGCGCGCGGCGCGGTACTTGGCCGAGCCGGTCGCCGGGCGGGTGATCGCCTCCTCGAACCACTCCTGGCCGAACCAGGCGAGCTCGGCGGGGTTCGCGCGGTTGAACGCGACGACCTCGGCGATCGAGTGGACCTTGGCGTCCGCGCCGCGGGCCGCGAGGTAGCGGTCGAGGAAGATCCGCAGCTCGGAGGTCAGGACCTCGAGCTCGTCGTCGCCCACGGCCGACGGCATCGGCAGCTCGACGTCGATCAGGGTCGCGCCGGCGTCGCGCAGGGTGGCGAGCACCTTGGCCATGCTCTGGTCCACGCCGCGGTGCACCCCGAAGAACCCCTTGCGCGGGACGCCGAACCGCGCGCCCGACAGCGCGCGCTTGTCGAGGAACGAGGTGTAGTCGACGTCGCGCGGCGCGGGCTGACGGATCGGCTCGAGCCCGACCGGATCGCCGGGGTCGGCGCCGGCGATCGCAGTCAGCAGGATCGCCGCGTCGGTCACCGTGCGGGCGATCGGCCCCAGCGTGTCCTGGCTGGCCGCGAGCGGCAGCACGCCGGCGCGGCTGACCAGGCCGACGGTGGGCTTGAGCCCGACCAGACCCTGGCACGCCGAGGGCGAGGTGATCGAGCCGTCGGTCTCGCTGCCGATCGCCGCGGCGCACAGGCTGGCGGCGACCGCCGCCGCCGAGCCGCTGCTCGAGCCCGACGGGGTGCGGTCGAGCGCGTACGGGTTCTTGCACTGGCCGCCGCGGCCGCTCCAGCCCGAGACCGCGAGCTTGCCGCGGAAGTTGGCCCACTCGGACAGGTTGGTCTTGCCGAGGATGATCGCGCCGGCGTCGCGCAGGCGCTTGACCACGAACGCATCGGCCGCGGCCCGCGACCCGGCGAGGGCGAGCGAGCCACCGGTGGTGGTCAGCTGGTCGCCGGTGTCGATGTTGTCCTTGAGCAGGATCGGCAGGCCGTGCAGCTTGCCACGGGGCTTGCCGGCGGCGCGCTCGGCGTCGAGCCGGGCGGCGATCGCGTCGGCCTCGGGGTTGAGCTCGAGGATCGACCGCAGGGTCGGGCCGGCCTGATCGAGCGCGGTGATCCGCTGCCGGTACCGCGCGACCAGCGAGGCCGCGGTGTCGCGGCCATCGGCTTGGCGCGCGGCGAGCTCGGCGAACGTGCGCTCGACGAGCTCGTCGCCCGCGGCGCCGGACCGCGCCGTGCCCGAGGGCGGGGCATCCGGCGGCGCCGCGCTGCCGGGTGCCGCCCCATTGGTGAACGTCGCGACGGGCCGGGGCTCGTCGCGCGTCGCACACGCGGCCACCGCGCCGGCGAGCAGCACGCCGCCGCCGCGCAGCAGCGCGCGCCGATCGATCACCGGCGCGGGCGCCGGCCCCAGGTCGTCGTCATTCATGCCGCGCATCGTAGCGCGGCGCGACGACGATTAGTTCTTCGCCTGGGTCGTCGCCTGCGCCTTGGCCTGCGCCTGCTTCTTCGCGACGTTCTGGAACGCGTCGCAGGTGTCGTTGGTGATGACCCAGTCCGAGTCGTTGAGGCACAGGTCGATCGCGTGCAGCTCGCACGACACGCCGGTCTCGTCGATCAGCTTGACGTCGTAGGTATCGCAATCGACGCTGATCGTGATGTCCTCGTCCGGCTGCAGCCCGCCGTCGTCGAGCAGGTTCGGCCCGTAGTCCGGGTTATCGACCTGGGTCAGGTACAGGTCGGTGATCTCGAAGTCCGACTGGTTGCTGACCCGCAGGCTGGCGTCCGAGCCACAGGCGCCGAGGACAAAGGTACCGGCGAGCGCGAGGAGCGAAGCGAGGATACGTCGATGCGTCATGGCACACCGTCGAGCAATGCTCGTGCCGTACCGCGCGGTCACGGAATCACAATGTTTGTGGCCAGAGGCGTGACCGTGGCTTCACGGCGCCGGCGTTTTTGCCACACCGACGTGCGCTGTTGCGCGTTCCCGCACGGGCCGCTTGAGCTTCGGGGCACGGGTCGGCTACACGAAGACAATGCCCGACACGCTCGAAGCCGTGCTCGCCGAGTTCGATGCCGGCGCGCCGCTCGAACGCGCTTCGACGATCCCCGGTCGCTGGTATACCGATCCGCGGATCGCCGCGCTCGAGCAGCGCACGGTGTGGAGCAAGACGTGGCAGCTGATCGGTCGCGCCGCGCAGGTCGCCGAGCCCGGCCAGTTCGTGACCGGCGAGGTCAGCGGCGAGCCGGTGGTCGTCGTCCGCGGCGCCGACGGCGAGCTGCGCGGGTTCTTCAACGTGTGTCGCCACCACGCCGCGGCGGTGATGACCGCGCCGTGCGGCAAGGTGGATCGCCTGCGCTGCCCGTACCACGGCTGGACCTACGACCTTACCGGCCGGCTGCGCGGCACGCCCGAGCTCGAAGGCGTGCTCGACTTCGATCGCGGCCAGCACGGCCTGGTGCCGCTCGCCGTCGCGACCTGGGAGGGCCTGGTGTTCGTCCACCTCGACCCCGATCCCGTGCCGCTGATCGATCAGCTCGGGCCGCTGGTCGGGCAGGCCGCGTCGCTCGAGCTCGGCAAGCTGCAGTTCTGCGAGCGCCGCGAGTACGTCCTCGCGTGCAACTGGAAGGTCTACGTCGATAACTACCTCGACGGCGGCTACCACGTGCCGCACCTCCACAAGTCGCTGAGCTCGGTGCTGACCTACACCGACTACACGATCGAGAGCTTCGCGCGGTTCTGCCTGCAGGCCAGCCCGATCGAGACCGCGCACGCCGACCCCCAGACCGCGCAGGTCCGCAAGGGCCGCGCCCTGTACTACTGGATCTACCCGAACCTCATGCTGAACTGGTACGAGGGCCACCTCGACACCAACCTCGTGATCCCGCTGGGCGTCGATCGCACCAAGGTCATCTTCGAGTTCTTCTTCGACGACGTGTCGCCGGCGGCGGCCGAGGCCAACCAGCTGAGCATGGCGGTGTCGGAGCGGATCCAGGACGAGGACGTCGCGATCTGCGAGAGCGTGCAGCGCGGGCTGTCGTCGCGCGCGTACCGCGCCGGCCGGCTCTCGGTGCGGCGCGAGGCCGGCGAGAACCTGTTCCACCGCCTCCTGGCCAGCGACCTGCGCGGCTAGTCCTGCCGAGCTAGTCCGGATCGTCGGGCGTGATGAACGCCTTGGAGCACTCCTCGGACATGTCGAGCACGCCGCGATCGAACAGCGACGAGGTCGCCGCGTCGGCCAGGCCGAACCAGAAGCTGGCGTTGAGCACGTACCAGAACCGGTCGAACGCGGCGGTGTCGATCATCGACTCGCGCTGCGCGATCTGCTGGGCGAACGCCGACAGCCGGTTGGTCATCGCGGAGTTGTGCTCGCGGGTGCCGGCGAACCCGAACACGCCGATCGCCGCGCCGTTGGGCGCGGTCAGGATCGGCAGGCACAGGATCCACTCGTAGTCGCGGTCGCCGGCCTCGGTCGGCACCCGGATCACGTCGAACTCGCCGGCGACCGAGCGGTGCCACGCCGCCGGCCGCGCGAACCGGAACGCGTGGCCGGCGATGCCGCGGCCGGCCTCGAACCGGGTATCCCACGAGTCCGGCGGGTAGAACCCGAAGCACGGCTGGAGCAGCAGCTCGCGGTTGTTCCAAAGGTTACCGACCGCGACGGCGTGCTCGCCGAACGAGTCCTGGCTGGTCAGCTCGAGCGAGCTCTTGAGCGCGGCGTCGAGGTAGGTCGCGAGCGTGCCGCGCAGGTGCTCGCCGGGCCGGCGCGTGGCGCGGCACAGCTGGACCAGCTTGGCGGTCGCGACCGCGAACCGCAGCGGCAGCGGCTCGCCGGGGTAGGCCAGCGGGAACGTGATGCCGTAGCGCGCGCCGGCCATCGGCGACGGCCACGACACCGACACGTGGCGCGAGCTCGCGAGCTGCTTGCGCGCGCGGCCCTCCTCGCTGTCGATCCGCTCCCACGGCGACGGCCCGCCGTTGCCGCGGCGCTCGACGATCGGCGTGATGATCGGCGCGCCGGGCGCATCCTCGGTGCCCAGCTCCGTGGCGAAGTAGTCGCCCTCGGGCGCGTCGAACGTCAGCTCCATGGTCAGCCGGTCGTAGTCGAACTGCACCAGGTGCGCCCACACCGCCGCGCCGTCGGCCAGGTGCGGGTGATCGTCGCGCTTGCCGAGCAGCGACAGCTCGGCGCGGGTCAGCGCGAACGCGTTCGCGATCCGGTAGCTCCAGGTCAGCTTGCGGTAGCGCCGGGCGATCCACGTGTCGCAGCGGAACTCGACGTGGCCGCCGACCTCGCGGCGGGTGACCGGCAGGTGCTGGCCGTCGACGGTCGCGGTCGGCTCGGCCGCGACGCAGTACAGGCTGCCGACCTGGGCGAGCGTGATCGGTTCGCTGAGATCGAGGTCGTAGATGTGGAGGTCGATCTTGGCGATGCCGTTCTCGGGATCGAGCGTGACCATCCGGTGGACGTGGCTGGCCCACGACCGCAGCGGCTTGGACGGCTCGAACGGCCGCTCGACGTCGAGATCGAAGTACATGAACCGCCGGCGGTCCTCGCGCGCGCTGTACGCGCCGAGGCCCTCGCTCTCGTACACGTCGACCCGCAGCCGGTTGCGGTGCAGATCGACGATCGAGAACTGGTTGGCGACCGCGTCGGGCCGGTCGTCGGACGCGGCGCCGAGCGTGCCGGTCGAGACCAGCGCGAAGTCGTCGGTGATGAACCGGTGGAGCTGGGTGTGCGACTTGTGGACGTGGCCGTGGAACCCGACCTTGATGCCGGAGGTCGCCAGCGCGGTGAGGTTCTCGAAGGTCAGGCGATCGGGGCGGCTGCGGTGGCTCTCGAGGCCGTGGTGCCACACGCCGATGCGCAGGAAGCTGCGGTTGGGATCGAAGCGATCGACCCAGTCGCGGGCCTCGGTGATCGCGTCCTCGTGGATCTGCGCGCCGTGCCAGTAGCGATCGTTGCGATAGCAGCTGTTGAACGCGAGGATGGCGACGTGCATCTCCGAGTCGGGGAACACGTGCGCCTGCCAGTCGCCGGCGCCGCTGCCGTGCGGCTCGAGCAGGGAGAACGGCCGGTGCGGATAGACCAGCTTGTCGCCGTAGTAGTCCGTGAGGAACGCCTGCACGGCGGCGAACCGCCGGTGGTAATCTTCATGGCGGATCTGGAACGCGCTGGTGTGGCCGAACTCTCCGGTCTTGAGCCGGTACGGCTGGGTCTCGGGCCGCCACTGGCCATCGGCGAACCACTGGCGGGCGTTGTCGGACTTGGCGTTGGCGAGCGCCAGGATGTCGAAGACTTCGGCGCTCCAGTCGACGTCGTGGTTGCCCGGCACGATCACGATCCGGGTCTTCACCTGATCGCGGTTGCCGAGCACCATCGGCTCGATCTCCTGCTCGAGGAATCGCTTGAGCTTGGCGTACTCGCCCGCGGACGCGCGCTGGGTGAGATCGCCGGAGATCACGACGAAGTCGAAGCGCTGATGCGCCATGGCAGGCCGAGCCCGGCCCCACAGCTGGTTCAGCTCCCTGCCATCGTGCGTGACGTGCAGGTCTGACAGATGAAGAATTTTCACGCCGTGACTAAGAAACGGCCGACGAGGCCGAAAGACCGACTGAAACGCTCATCTCGGTCGGCAAATTCGCGAAACCGATCCGCAATACGCGTGTCCAACACTCAGCTCCTCCGTGGCGCGTCCCCCGACGGCCGACGGATAAGCGTGGGCCCTATTCGTCGTCGGTCGACGACGCGCGCTGTTGCTTGAGAGCCTCGACCGTGGCGATGACTTCCTGCAGCTTGCGAATGCTGTGGTCATCCACCCTGAGCCGGTGCTGATAGAGTGCAACCGAATCCTGGGGCTTCTTAGACACGCTACAGGGTAAGTGTGCGACCACTGTACCGAAGGGGCAAGCGTGCTCACG
>DASWOO010000835.1:0-6641 GCA_036404335.1 Kofleriaceae bacterium | reverse complement strand
GCTTGAGCCGGGGCTCGTCGGGGCCGTAGGGCAGCTGACTGGTGTGGTAGAGCGCCTCGAGCGCCTTCTCCTTGTCCTGCGCCCATTGCTCGAGCTGCTCGAGCGTCCACTCGCCGCGGCGGATCGCCTTGAGCTGCTCGCGGTCGCGCTCGAGGTCGATGTCGCCGGCGACGAGGATCTGCTCGACCTCCAGCAGCAGCCGGACGACGTGGTAGGCGAACTTGACGTCGTAGCCGTGCGCCTCGACCAGCTCGAGCCGCTTGCCGCTCGGCGTCTTGGTCTTGATCTTGTTGAGCTGGCTGTACGCGTAGCCCTTGAACTTGTGCCACGCGCCCTTGTGCAAGAAGTCGGTGCGATGCTCGCGGATGTACTCGCCGACCGCGGTCGACGACAGCACGCAGCGCCGCGGCGTGAACAGCGAGTCGATGATGTTCGGGTTGTTCTCCATCGCGAGCTGGAAGAACTTCACGATGCCGAGGATCTGGAAGTCCCACTCCTTGTCGAGCGCGTGGATGTGGTGCTCCTGCCAGCTATCGAACCGCTTGATCTGCGTGCCGAACCCGGAGATCTCGCCGGCGAGGTGCGGGAACACCGACTCCTTGGGCGGCATGCAGATGCCGTAGACGTCGGTGTCCGAGGTGTCCGACGACACGCCGTACGCGACGCTGCCCATCATCGTCTCGTAGCACAGGTTGTCGCGCAGCCAGCCCGGAGGATTGAGCTTGGCGCCGGAGTCGAGGACCTTGCGGAGGCTCATACGCGTGGCGACGATAGCATTGCGTGATCGACCGCGCGACGCGACGCGCGGAGGGTGAATCGAGCGGCTTGCCGCGAGAGAGGGTGCGGGAAAGCCCCCTTTCTAGGACGCGGCGATGCGGGCCAAGGCGTCGCGCAGCAGCGGCGGGATCGGCGTGGGCTGCCGGGTCGTGCGGTCGACGAACACGTGCACGACGTGGCCGTGCGCCGCGGCCTGGTCCTCGCCCTCGGCGAAGATCGCGATGCCGTAGGTCACCGCGCGGTTGCCGAGCCGGTCGACGCGCAGCCCGGCGATCAGCGGCTGCGGGTACGTCAGCGGCGCGTGGAACGCGCAGTGCGACTCGACGACCAGGCCGATCACGCCGGCGTTGAGGATGTCGAGGCCGCCGACCTCGATCAGATAGAGGTTTGCCGCGCTATCGAAGTAGCTGTAGTACGCGACGTTGTTGATGTGGCCGTAGACGTCGTTGTCCGCCCACCGCGTGGTCAGCGGCGTGTGGAACAAGTATTCGGTCAGGACGGGGCGCTCGCTCGGCATGGCTCACCAGTAGGACAGCGCGCCCTCGAACAGCGCGGACAGGGTGGACTCGGGTAACTCGCACGGCGCGTTGCCGAGCAGGCGCTGCTGCGGCACGGTGCCGGCGACCAGATCGGCGATGTCGCCCGCGCCGTAGCCGACGCCGGCGATCCCGTTCGGGATGTCGATCGCGCGCATCAGCTGGATCACCGCGTCGGCCAGCGCGGCCCCCGGCGCGCGATCGCCGGCATCGCGGACGTCGCCGCCGAGCAGCGCGGCCGCCTCGTCGTGGCGCTCCGGCGAGGTCGCCGCCGTCCACCGGAACACCGACGGCGCGCTGACCGCGACCGCCATGCCATGCGGCACCAGCGGCGCGTCCGGGTACCCCGCCGGCACGAACGCCTTGACCCGCCCGGCGACGGCGTACGCCATCGCGTGCGGCGCGTGCACGCCGGCGTTGCCGAACGCGATGCCCGCCAGGGTCGCCGCCCACATCATCTGCTCCCGGGCCTCGCGGTCGCTCGCGTCGCGCACCGCGCGCGCCAGGTAACGCCCGCACAGCCGGAGCGCCTCGCGGCAGCCGATGTCGCTCCACGGGTTGCGGCCCTGGCTCATCGGCCGCGCCGTCGCCGGCGACGCCTGCGCCCGCCGCGAGAACGGCCGCGCGGTGAACGACTCGATCGCGTGGCACAGCACGTCCATCCCGCTCGCCGCGACCACCGCCGCCGGCAGGGTCTGGGTCACGCGCGGGTCGACCACCGCCTCGCTCGGCCGCAGCCGCGCGCCGGCGATCCCGGTCTTGGCGTGGTGCGCGAGCCAGTCGAAGATCGCGATGCCGGTGACCTCGCTGCCGGTCCCCGACGTCGTCGGGCACGCCAGGTGCGGCGCGAGCGGCCCGGGGATCGGCCGGGCGTCGCCGAGCGGGGCGTTGACGTAGGTCCGCAGTGCCGCCGGGTGGCTCGCGAGCAGGTTCGCGGCCTTGCACGTATCGATCACCGAGCCGCCGCCGAGCGAGACGTAGCCGTCGACCCGCGCGTCGCGCGCGAACCGCGCCGCGGCCTCGAACGACGCGTCGGTCGGCTCGACCGCGACCTCGTCGAACGTCGCGACGTCGAGCCCGGCCGCGGTCAAGCTGGCCATGACCTCGTCGAACCAGCGCAAGGTCCGCAGCGACCGGTCGGTGAACAGCGCGACCCGCCGGATCCCGAGCGCCCGGGCACGGTCGCCGACCTCGGCAAGCGCTCCCGCGCCAAACGTGACGCGCGAGGCGTCCATGGTGAACGCGGTCTCGCAGCCGGCGGCGATCGCTTCGAGCTGTGCGCACGTCATGGCCCCAGGATACGTCGGTTCGCGGCTGCTCGCCGGGCCGCGACCTGCGGTAAGGTCGCCCGGCCATGCCCAAGCCAGCCTTCAAGCGCGTCATGCTCAAGATCTCCGGAGAGGCGCTGATGGGCAACCAGGGCTACGGGATCAACACCGAGGTCCTGTCGACGATCGCCGGCGAGATCGCCGACACCGCCAAGCTCGGCGTCGAGGTCGCGGTCGTGGTCGGCGGCGGCAACATCTTCCGCGGCGTGTCCGAGTCGGCGCGCGGCATGGATCGCGCGAGTGCGGACTACGTCGGCATGCTCGCCACGGTGATGAACGCGGTCTCGCTCCAGGAGGCGATCGAGAAGCACGGCGTCGTCACCCGCGTGCAGTCGGCGATCCCGATGTCGCAGCTCGCCGAGCCGTACATCCGCCGCCGCGCGATGCGCCACCTCGAGAAGGGCCGGGTCGTGATCTTCGGCGCCGGCACCGGCAATCCGTTCTTCACCACGGACACCGCCGCGGCGCTGCGCGCGATGGAGATCGGCGCCGAGATCCTGCTCAAGGCGACCAAGGTCGACGGCGTGTACGACAAGGACCCCGTCAAGCACCGCGACGCGCGGCGTTATGCCACGGTGACGTTCACCGACGCGCTCCACCAGGATCTGCGCGTGATGGACGCGACGGCGTTCGCGCTGTGCCGCGATAACGAGATGCGCATCATCGTGTTCGACATGACCACGCGTGGCAACATCCAGCGCGTGGTCTGCGGCGAGACCGTCGGCACGACGATCGTCAAGGACAACCAGCAAACGCAGTTTGCGAGCTAGAGGACATCCCCATGATCAACGACATCACCACCGACACTGAAGACGGCATGAAGAAGGCCGTCGACTCGTTCAAGCGCGATCTGCAGAAGATCCGCACCGGGCGCGCGAACGCGGCGATGCTCGACGGGATCAAGGTCGACTACTACGGCACGCCGACCCCGGTGAACCAGGTCTCGACCGTGCAGGTCGTCGACGCCCGGCTGATCACGGTCAAGCCGTGGGAGAAGGCGATGCTGCCGGTGATCGATAAGGCGATCCGCGCCAGCGACCTCGGCATCAACCCGGTCTCGGACTCCGAGCTGGTCCGCGTGCCGATCCCGCCGCTGACCCAGGATCGCCGCCGGGAGCTGGCCAAGACGGTCAACAAGCAGACCGAGGAGGCCCGCGTGGCCGTCCGCTCGGCCCGGCGCGACGCCATGGACATGATCAAGGACGCCGAGAAGGACAAGCAGATCACCGAGGACGAGCGCAAGAACGGTGAGAAGAAGGTCCAGGATCTCACCGACAAGTACATCGCGATGCTCGACGACATCGCGAAGGCCAAAGAGAAAGAGATCATGGATCTGTGATCCGTCCGTGCGCGATCGACGATTAACCACGCAGGGGTAGGTAGCAGCGCGCGGCGGTCGGGGTATGATAGCCGCCGATGTCCGGTATTCCGGCAGGCGCCGGCCAGCTGCTCGGCAAGCGGCTAGGCAAATACGAGATCGTCGCGCTGCTCGCGCTCGGCGGGACGGCGGAGATCTATCTCGCGCGGATCGACGGCGCGTCCGGGTTCGAGAAGTACGTCGTGGTCAAGAGCCTCCACGACCACCTCGCCGATGACCCCGAGTTCGTGAAGATGTTCCTCGACGAGGCGCGGCTCGCGGCCCACCTCGACCACTCGAACATCGTCCAGACCATGGAGCTCGGCCAGGAAGAGGGCCGCTACTACATGGTGATGGAGTTCCTCGCCGGCCTGTCGCTGGCGATGATCGTGCGGCGGGCGCAGGAGCGACTGCCCGGCGGCAAGCTGCCGGCCGCGCTCGTGCTCAACGTGCTCGCCCAGGCCGCCTCCGGCCTGCACTACGCGCACGACAAGGCGATGAACGGCAAGCAGCTCAACATCGTCCACCGCGATATCTCGCCGCAGAACCTGGTGATCAGCTTCGAGGGCGTGGTCAAGGTCGTCGACTTCGGCATCGCCAAGGCCGAGATGCGCGAGACTCACACGCGGTAGGGGACGATCAAGGGCAAGTTCGCGTACATGTCGCCCGAGCAGTGCGTGGCGAACAACGTCGATCGCCGGACCGACGTGTTCGCGCTCGGCGTGATCGGCCACGAGCTACTGACCGGTCGGCGGCTCTTCAAGCGCGCGTCGCCGTACGAGACCTACCAGGCGGTGCTCGAGTGCGACGTCAAGCCGCCTTCGATGATCGAGCCCGGGCTCGATCCAGGGATCGACGCGGTGATCATGCGCGCGATCACCAAGGACAAGGAGGCGCGCTACCCGACGACCGAGGCGTTCGGCGACGCGCTGCTCGGCTACCTGCACCACCGCGGGATCAGCTCGGGGCCCAACGACGTCTCGCGGTTCTTCGACGCCAACTTCGCGCAGGAGATCGACGAGCACTCGGCGCGGATGCGCGAGCTGATCTCCGGGCGCGAGATCGTGGTCGAGACCGGCTGGGGCAAGGACGAGGAGAAGGAAGAGCTCGTCGCGGCGCCGGCCAAGGCCGAGAGCGACGGGTCGATGTCGATGCTGCTCGACGGGCTGGATCTGGGCGATCTGGGCGGCGGCGGCGGGGACGACGACGACGACATGCCGGCCGAGCGAACGCGGATCGAGGCCAACCCGCTCGATCAGATCAACGAGCTCGAGAAGATGATCACCGCGGCACGCGAGGCGTCGCAGAAGTCGCCGGTCACCCCGGACGAGATGCCGTCGATCGGGGCGGGCAAGGACGCGCAGGTCGTCTCGCTCGCCGAGCCGGCGAAGCCGGAGGCGGCGGCCAAGCGGGGGCTGCCGAGCTTCGCGCGGGCGTCGACCGCGCCGGAGACCCAGCCGATGGCGCCGTCGAGCATGCCGGGCGTGCCGCCGGCGGCCGTCAAGACGATGGCGCTGCAGATCGACGGGCCGGGGATGGGCGCGCCGCCGGGGATGCCGCCGCCAGAGCCGTTGGGAGTGGCGATGAGCATGGGGATGCCGATGGGGATGCCGGAGCCGGACGCGGTGCGGTCGCCGCCGGGCCGGTTCCCCGACGCCGCGAACCGGCCGACGATGCTGGCGATCCCCGAGGCGGAGGCGCTGACGCACGCGCCGAAGATCCCGCCGAGCGCGCAGATCCCGCTGAGCAGCGGCGTGATCGGTGGGCTGCCGGAGAACGCGCGGACGCAGATCGCGCCGCTGCCGGTGATCCCCGGCATCGACGGCGGGATGGGCGACGGTGCGCCGCCGCTCGGTTACCCGGTGATGAGCGCCGAGATGCGCTCGCAGATCGAGATCGGCGCGACGGTGTTCCCCGGGGCGCCGCAGCCGCAGCTGGCCGGGCCGCCGATGGGGATGCCGGGCATGCACGGGCACGGCGGCTCGCAGATGGGCATGTCGAACATGTACGGGCAGCCGCAGATGGGCTCGGGCATGTACGTGCAGCCGCCGATGGCCGACCCGCAGCGCGCGGCGAACATGATGTCGCCGGTCGGGCCGCAGTATGGCAACCGGGTCGACTGGACCGCCGCGGCGTCGGCGAAGATCCGCGTGATGCCGCCGTGGCTGCTGGCGATCCTGTTCATCGCCGCGCTCGGCCTGGCGCTGACCCTGACGATCGTGATCGCGCGGCTCGTCGCCTAGCGAGCCTGCCGTCGATAGGCCGTGACGGTGCGCTCGATCGTGCGGAACCCGGCGCGCTGGTAGACCCGCGCGGCGGCGGAGTTGTCGACCAGGGTCTGGATCACCAGGTCGTCCAGCCCCGACGGCTGCATCGCGCGCGCGGCGGCGGCGAGCAGGGCCGAGGCGATGCCGCGCCGGCGATAGGCGGGCGCGGTCTTGACGTCCTGGTAGCGGCCGAGCCGGCCGAGCTGGACCAGGCCGAGGCTGGCGACCAGGGTCTGGCCGTCGAACGCGCCCCAGAACTGCGCGAGCCGGCGCACGACCAGCTCCCGCTGCCAGCCCGCGCGGCGATAGCGGAACTGGCGATACGCCTCGTCGCTCGACTCGCCGCCGGCGCCGCGGATCGCCGCCGCGAGCTCCG
>DASWOO010000834.1:0-2207 GCA_036404335.1 Kofleriaceae bacterium | reverse complement strand
AGGACGTTCGCCTGCACCTACGACAGGCCGGCGCCGGCGATCGCCGGGACGATGTCCGTGTAGCTCGCGGTGCCGACCACCAGGATCTTGCCGTTGGCAAGCTGGGTGATCGACTGGTGCTCCATACCAGCGCCGCGCTGCTGGTAGTTGTTCGGCTTGTCGTTCTTCCACAGCGCACCGGCGCGCATGTCGTCGTGCGCCTCGAACGTGGCGATTGCGGGCTGCGCGATGGCAGCGCTGCTGAGCAGCGAGGCTCCGAGGATTGCACCAGCGATGAAACGAGTCTTCATGTCCAACTACCTCCAAGAACTGAGTGGGATGATGTCGACCCTATGTGCAGGTGATATGCCTAGGCTGTTACGTGTGTTACATCCAGTCTTATCAGCCACTTGAATCGGATCGGGATCGCCAACTATCGATGTGGCGAGCCCCCACTCTGCGGAATGACTCTCCCCCAGGGGCTTCCTCGGAGGCCCGGGCCCCAGTCGTGGGGGCTCGAGTCTCAGCCAGCCGGACCTGGCGCAGGCTCGGATCGACCGCGGATCGACGATGGTCGCGGCGTATCATGTAGCGGGCTGCGTGGTGCCCACCTTGCAGCCGTGGAGTTCCAGATGAAGCTTCGCTATCCCCTCATCGCCGGCGGCGTCGCGGCCGTCGCGATCGGCGCGGTGTTCCTGCTGCCCTCGCAGGTCGAGGCTCCCAAGAAGAAGCACGCCAAGCGCGCCGCCGCCCGCGCCGCCGCGGCACCCACGCTGGACACGCCGGCGCCGGACGTCCAGCCGGTCCAGATGGTGATGACCGAGAGCGGGCTCCGGCCTAAGACCAACAAGACGGTCCCCCGGGAGTGGCGCGACCCGCAGAGCGGCGCGATGTTCCGCGAGATCCTCGATGCCGTGCCGCATCCCGAAGAGGAGGCCAAGCAGGAGCTGACGTATCGCAAGCAGCGCCTGCGGCTCACGCTCGCCGACGCGGCGGCGGCCTGCTACCACGGCGGCGACTCGCACGATCAGATCGACATCGACTACACGCTCGTGGTCGAGCACGAGATCGTCCGCACCGAGAACGTGCGGGTCAAGTCGAGCGACATCAAGGACCCCGCGGTCGAGCGCTGCATGGTCGACGCGGTTCGCGACCTGCGGACGTTCGGCGACAAGATCCCCGACATGCGCGAGGACCAGAGTCAGTACATGTCGCTGCACGAGCTCTACGACCGCAACCAGCGCGACACCAAGGACGACAAGAAGAACAGCGTCCCCGATAACGACCCCGTCGCCAAGCGCGCCCCGTAGCTACGGGTTGCGCGCGGCGCGGGTGCCGGGCTTGGCCGGCGGCGTCGAGCCCGGCGGATCGCGCTGCAGCTCGGGCATCGGCAGCACCGGCGGGACGTGGCCCTTGGTGTAGAGGTGCAGCGCGGTGGCCGGCTTGGAGTCCTTGCCGACGAGCAAGGTGCCCGAGGCCTGCTGGTTGATGCCGAGCGTGAGGTTCTTGACGTAGTCGGCGTCGACGCGGGTCCGGGTCAGGGTCACGCGCGCCTTGGACATCACCAGGTCGGCCGCGACCGGCTGGGCCTTCACGCCGTGGGCCTCGAGCAGCTTCATCAGGTCCCAGTGCTCGGGGTCGACCCGGCCGGTGGCGCCGAGCTCGTTGCGCTTGACGACCATCGCGAGCTTGTAGTCGACGTAGACCCGGAACCCGCCGCGCTCGGGCGTGCCGTGGTACGGGATGCCGGCCACGAACTCGCCGTTGATGCTCGCGGTGTGGTGGATGTCGATGTCGAGCGGCGGCTTGTCGATGAACACCGACACCGCGGCGTAGCGATCGAACTGCGCGTTGGTCTTCATCGTCTTGGGCCAGTAGAACCGCGACTTGGTCAGGTCGTTGCCGGTCAGATCGAACGTGATGCCGTCGGCGAACTTGCGGAACGTGTCGCCGGAGATCGCGACGTAGCCGTTGCCGTGCAGGTAGACGTACTTGATCTTCTTGATGTCGATGCCCAGGAACGTGAGGTAGTCGGCGAGCCGCCAGCGCAGCAGCTGGACCTTCTTCTCGTGCGGCGGCGGATCGTCGGGCGTGAAGTCGAGGCCGATCACGTCGTCCTTCCACGCGATCGGCAAGGTCGCCGGCATCTCGGCGAACAGCATCGCGCCCTTGGGCACGCCATCGACGTAGACCCAGGTCTCCTTGAACGCGGTGAAGCCGCTGCCGCC
>DASWOO010000833.1:0-3456 GCA_036404335.1 Kofleriaceae bacterium | reverse complement strand
GCTGGTGTCGTTTGCCGTCGAGCATCCCGAGGCCGATCGGGTCGCGCAGCTGTACGCCGCGCTGGCGATCGACGGCGCGCCCGAGGTGCGGCCGGGCCCGGCGTTTCGCTATCTCGCGGAGATCCGCACGCCCGCCGGGCTCCGGGTGCTGTCGTGACCCGCGCCGAGCCGCACCAGACCGGCCACGGCGTCGCGCCGAGCGCGTACGACGCCGAGCTCGACCAGCGGCTGGCGACCGCGTCGGCCGCGGATCGCGCCGAGATCGCGGCGGCGCAACACGCGCTGCGCGCCGCAGCGAGCGACGGCGGCCTGCGGTTCGACGCCAACCATGCGTACCCGGTCAGCCTGCGGCCGACGATCGTCGACGCCGGCTGGGCCGCGCGACTACAAATCGCGTGCGAGCGCCTCATCCGCGTGTTCGACGACGTCCTCGAGCTGTATCGCCGCGACCCGGCGGTGCGCGCGCTGTACCGCAGCTACGAGCCGGTGCGCGACTACCTGCTCGCGGCGCCCGTGTTCCGGCCGCTGACCCGGATCTGCCGGTTCGACGGCCTGGTCGCGCCGGACGGCCGCTACCTGGTCCTCGAGACCAACACCGATTGCCCGGCCAACCTGTTCGCGTGCGGCCAGGCGACCCGGCTGTGGCGGTCGATGGCCAACCCGATCCTCGCCGGGCTCGGCCGCGCGCTCGACGAGGTCCCGCAGCCGATCGTCGAGACGCCGGACCTGTTCATCACCGAGCTGCTCGACGTGTACCGCGGCGAGACCGGCCGGGATCCCCGCGAGGTCCGCGTCGTCAACTACAACGGCCGGTTCACCAGCGAGGCCGATCTGGTGGTCAAGGGCTTCGGCGCGCGCGGCATCCACTGCGCGTTCATCGACGTCCGCGAGCTCGTGCGCCAGGCCGGCCACGTGACCCACCGCGGGGCGCGGATCGACCTGGTCTACAATAAGTGGGACCTGCGCGATCTGATCCAGTGCCCCGACGCCACCGACTACCTGCGGGCCGTGGCGGCCGGCGAGGTGATGAGCGTCAACCCGCTCGCGTGCCAGTGGATCTACGCCGACAAGTCGATCCTGGCGCTGCTCAGCGATCCGCGGTTCGGCGATCACTTCTCGCCGGCCGATCGCGCGCTGTTCCAGCAGCACGTGCCGTGGACCCGGCTCGTCGCCCCGGGCCCGACCGTGTCGATGCAGGGCGGCGCGGTCGAGCTGTGCGACTACCTCAAGCGCAACCGCGGCCAGTTCCTGCTCAAGCCCACGAACGCGACCTGGGGCGACGGCATCGTGATCGGCGACCGGACCGCGCCGCCCGCGTGGGAGCGCGCGGTCGACGCCGCGGCGGCCGAGCCCGCGTTCGTCGCCCAGGAGTACATCCGGGGCCACGTCGTGCACTGCCCGGATCCGGTCACCGGCGAGATCACGCCGCGCACCGCCGACCTCAACACGTTCGTGTTCGGCGGCAAGCTCGCCGGGTTCCTGGCGCGCGCCAACCAGAGCCCGATCATGAGCCTGTACAAGGGCGGGGCGATGCTGCCGGTCGTGATCGCCAGGCCGTGATGAACGCCGCGCCGCGCTCGGACGCCGCCGCGTGGCGGCTGATCTTCACGATCTCGCTGCTGGTCGGCGTGTTCGCGGTGGCCGTCGGCGGCACGCCGGTGCTGCTCGGCGTGCTGCTCGCGCGCCGCGGCGTGCCCGACAGCGTGGTCGGCATCTCCGCCGCGTGCAGCCCGCTGGGGTTGATCGCGTCGTCGTTCGTGATCCCGTGGGCCGCCGAGCGGTTCGGGGCGGTGCGGATCGGCGTCGGCAGCTGCGCGCTCGGTCTGGCGGCGATGGTCGCGATGGCGATCGTCGCCGATCCGATGGTCTGGATCCCGGCGCGCCTGTTCTGGGGCCTGTCGGTCGGCGGGTTCTACATCGTCAACAAGGCCTGGCTCGCGCAGATCACGCCGTCGGGCAGCCGCGGCCGGGTGTTCGGCATCTACACCTCGCTGCTGTCCGCGGGCTTCGCGTGCGGCCCGCTGCTGGTCTCGGTGATCGACTTCCGCTCGGCGCAGTGCTTCGCGTTGCTCGGCACGTCGTTCGTGGTCTGCGCCGCCGGGGTGCTGGTCACCCGCCACCGGCTGCCGGACTTCCGGGGCACGGCGCGGGCCCCCGTGCTCGGCGCCATCCCGCTGATCCCCGCGGCGCTCCTGGCGTCCGCCTCGTTCGGCGCGTTCGACCACGCGTCGCTGGCGTTCCTGCCCAAGGTCGGCTCGGCCTACGGCGCGAGCACGGCGGTGATGGGCATCGGCCTCAGCGTGCTCAACGGCGGCAACGTCGTCTTGCAGCCGCCGATCGGCTGGGCGTCCGATCGCTGGGGGCGGCGCCCGGTGATCGTGAGCTGCGCGGTGCTCGCCGCGATCGGCGGCTGGGTGCTGCCGCAGGTGATCGGCGCGCCGACGCCGGTGCTCTATCTGTTCCTGGTGCTGTGGGGTGCGAGCGCGTACGGCACGACGACGGTGGCGCTGGCGGCGATCGGCGATCGGTTCTCGGGGGCGCAGCTGCTCAGCTGCAGCGCGGCGATGACGATGGCGAGCGGCTTCGGCGGCGTCACCGGCTCGTCGGCGATCGGCGTCCTGCAGGCCACGTTCGGGATCGACACGTTCCCGCACGCGATCATCGTGATCTTCGCGGCGCTGGCCGTGGTCGCGCTGCGATCGAAGTAGCGCTACACCGCGCGGCGGTAGGCGAGCCAGCCGGCGCCGTAGATCGCGAGCAGCAGCGCGGCGAACGCGAGACTCGCGGCGCGGACCGGGCCGAGCGTGTGGCGCTGGACCAGCGACACCCGGGCGGACAGCGCCAGGGGCGCGGCCACGTCGTCGAGCTGGATCGGCGCGGTCAGCACCGCGCCGTCGCCGGCCGGGCCCAGCGGGATCGGGTGCTCGAGGCCGACCAGCTGCGCGCCGGTCGCGCCGCTCGCGATCTGCCGCGCGATCACCGACAGATCGACCGGCGCCGCGCTGGCGAGCGTGCCGCCGACCGTGCCGCGCTGCGTGGTCACCGGCGCGGCCACCGTGAGCACGAGCTGCGAGCCGTGCGCGGCCAGGCGGGTCGGCGCGCCGGTGAGCAAGGTCGGCGCGTCCGGGTCGGCGGGGAGCCGCAGCAGCCGCGCGTGATGCCCGCCGATCTGCGTCAGCTCGATCGCCTCGCCGGTGCGGAGCTTGAGCAGCTGGCCGTCGGCGACCATGTCGGCCACCGTGGCCGCGTCGGTCTCGATCGCGGCGCGCAGCATCGGCGCGCTGGTCAGCCCGTCGAGCCGCATGTGCGCCGCGCGGATCTCGCTGTTCAGCACCGCGGCGATGTTGCCGGCGTCGCGCGCCAGCGCCGCCTGCGCGCCGCTCGGCATCGCCGGCTCGCCCTCGGCGTAGCCCAGCGCGCCGCCGGTCAGGCCGACCACGACCGCCGCGATCGGCC
>DASWOO010000832.1:0-4753 GCA_036404335.1 Kofleriaceae bacterium | reverse complement strand
AAGAAGCCGCCCGCGGGGCAGCCTGCCCCGCCTGCCCAGCCTGCCCAGGTAACCGTGTCCGAATCCGGCTCGCCGCGGTAAGCTGCCGGGGCATGAGCGCCGGGCACGATCACGTCGGTCACGATCATGGTCACGATCATGGTCACGGCGATCATGGGCATGATCATGACCACGGCTCCGATCAGGATGATCACGCGGGGCACGATCACGGCGCGCATGGCCACAGCCACGCCCCGCCCGACCGGCTGACCCGCGCGTTCGTCCTGGGCATCCTGCTCAACATCGCGTTCGTCGTCGCCGGCACGGTGGCCGGGTTCGCCGCGCAATCGACCGCGCTGCTCGCCGACGCCGCGCATAACCTCGGCGACGTGCTCGGCCACGCCATGGCCTGGGGCGCGATGGTCCTCGCCCGCCGCGCGCGCACCGCCCGCCACACCTACGGCCTGCGCCGCACGACGATCCTCGCCGCGCTCGGCAACGGCAGCCTCGTGCTGTTCGCGATCGGCGGCGTGGTCTGGGGCGCGGTCAGCCGGCTCCGCCACCCCGAGGCGGTCGACGGCGGCATCGTCGCCGTGGTCGCCGCGCTCGGCGTCGTGCTCAACGTCGCCGCTGCCCTGCTGTTCGCGCGCGGCCGCGAGCACGACATCAACATCCGCGGCGCGTTCCTCCACCTGATCGCCGACGCCGCGGTGTCGGCCGGCGTCGTGGTCTCCGGCCTGATCGTCTGGCAGACCGGCTGGGCGTGGGTCGATCCGGCCACCAGCCTCGCGGTCTCGGTCGTGCTCCTGACCGGCACCTGGAAGCTGGTGCGCGAGGCGACCAACCTCCTGCTCGACGCCGTGCCCGCCCGGCTCGACTCGACCGAGGTCGAGGCGTTCCTCAAGGCGGTGCCGACCGTCGCCGGCGTCCACGACCTGCACATCTGGTCGATCAGCACCACGGAGGTCGCGCTGACCGCGCACCTGATCGTGCCGTGGGACACCTGCAAGCCCAACCTGGTCGCCGAGCTCAGCGCGCAGATCGCGCGCAAGTTCAAGATCGGCCACGTCACGCTGCAGGTCGAGCCCGACGAGCGCGCCGACTGCGTCGACTGCTCGTAGCTCACGCCTGGCTCAGGCTGGCTCACGCCTGGCTCAGGGATAACCCTCCCACGTCCACGGCGTGACGTCGTCGTGCATCACCTTCTCGAGGATCGGCCGGAACACCTTCTCGCCGTTGTCGCTGTTGCTCATCAGGATCATCGCCAGGCCGCGCTCGTCGAACGCGACCGCGTAGCTGCCCCAGCCGTCGTCGTGGCCCTCCTTGAAGTAGCCCGGGCCATAGGCCGTCTTGGTCAGGAGCCCCCAGCCCAGGCCGTACGCCAGCCCGACCCGGTCGTTGTCGGTGGTCGGCGTCATCTTCAAGGTCGGGAACTGCGTCGCGAACCGGATCGAGATCACCGGGGTCAGCATCAGCTGCTTGGCCTCGGGCGAGACCACCTTGTTCGTCATCACCGCGGCGACGAACCGGGCGAAGTCGGCGATCGTCGTGTCCATCGACCCGGCCGCCTTGGCCGCCGGCCGCTGCTCGTGGCCGATCGCGTGGCCGTACGCGTCGTAGCCGATCGCGGTGTTGCCCGCAAACTGCGGCTGCCACACCATGCTGGTCCGGGTCATCGCCAGCGGCTCGAACACCCGCTCGCGGATCAGGTCGCCGACTGCGCGCCTGGTCACGGCCTCGACCACCAGCTGCAGCAGCTGGACCCCGTCGCCGGAGTACGCGTACTGCGAGCCCGGCTCGAAGTGGATGTGGACCCGGCCATCCGGCTCGAGGTAGCGCAGGTTCGCGAACCCGGCGGTGTGGCTGATCAGCATGCGCGGCGTGATCTTCGCGGCGCGCGGATCGGCCGCGAGCTCGGTGAACCTCGGGACCTGCGCCCATGGCTTGCCGAGCAGCTCGATCACCGGGCGATCCAGATCCAGGATCTGCTCGGCCGCCAGGTTGGCGACCAGCGCGCCGAACACCGCCTTGCTGAAGCTCGCGCCGTACATCACCGTGTCGGGCTCGAGCGGCAGCTTGTGCGCCAGGTCGCGCTGGCCGAACGTCTTGAGGTACGCGACCTCGCCGCGCGAGATGATCGCGACCGCGAGCCCGGCGACCCGCTGCGCCTTGACCTGCTGGGCGATGAACGCGTCGATCTCGGCGGCGGTGATCGTCGACCTGTCGAGCCGGGTCACGCGCGCCGGCTCGGCCGCGGCCGTCGTCCACATCGAGATCGACAGCAGCGCGATCGCGATCGAGGGGCGCATCTGCCCCGAGTCTAGCCCGGCTACAGCGGCTTGTTCAGCGCCTGGCTCAGCTTGCCCATGATGCCCTCGCGGAACGTGAGCACGCAAACCACGAACACGGCGCCCTGCACCACCGTCACCCAGCCGCCGAACGACGCCAGGTAATACTCGACCGCGGCGACGACGAACGCGCCAATCACCGGGCCGCTGAACCGGCCGAGCCCGCCGATCAGCACCATCAGCACGACCTCGCCCGACATCGTCCAGTGTACGTCGGACAGCGACGCGAGCTGGAACACGAGCGCCTTGGTCCCGCCGGCCAGGCCGGAGAACGCCGCCGACAGCACGAACGCGATGAGCTTGTAATGATCGGTGTTGTAGCCCAGCGAGATCGCGCGCGGCTCGTTCTCGCGGATCGCGGTCAGCACCACGCCGAACGGCGAGTGGATGATCCGGTAGATCATCCAGAACCCGGCGAGGAACACGACCAGCACGAACACGTACATCGCGCCGGTGCTGCTCAGATCGATCACGCCGAACAGCACGCCGTGCGGCACCGCCTGGATCCCGTCCTCGCCGTGGGTGAACGGCGCCTGCAGGCACAGGAAGTAGACCATCTGGGCCAGCCCCAGCGTGATCATCGCAAAGTAGATGCCCTGGCGGCGGATCGCCAGCCAGCCGACGACCAGGCCCAGGCCCGCCGCGACCACGACCGAGAACAGGATCGCGAGCGCGGGATCCCAGCCCCAGACCTTGGCGGCGTGCGCGGCGATGTAGCCGGCGCCGCCGAGGAACATCGCGTGGCCTAACGACAGCAGGCCGACATAGCCGATCAGCAGGTTGAACGCGCAGGCGAACAGCGCCAGGCACATCACCTTCATCAGGAACACGGGGTACGCCACGAACGGCGCGACGATCAGCAGCGCCAGGATCACGGCGAACACCGTGACCTCCGACGTCCAGCGCCGCGGGCGGCGCGCGGGCGCGACCTTGTCGATCACGACCTGGGCCCTGGGCACCCCGACCGGCTTCTTCGCGGCCTTTGACTTCCGGGGGCCCGCCATCACGGCGCCTTTCCGAACAGGCCCGCCGGGCGGACGAGCAGCACCAGCGCCATCAGCGCGAACACCACGGTGTTGGCCGCCGGCGGATAGTAGAACTTGGTCAGGCCCTCGATCAGGCCGAGCGCGAAGCCGGTGACGATCGAGCCCATGATCGAGCCCATGCCGCCGATCACGACGACGGCGAACACCACGATGATCAGGTCCGAGCCCATCGCCGGGCTGACCCGGTAGATCGGCGCGGCGAGCACCCCGGCGAGCCCGGCGAGCGCGACGCCGACGCCGTAGGTCACCGTCACCATGCGCGGCACGTTGATGCCGAACGCCTGGACCAGCCCCGGGTTCTCGGTCGCCGCCCGCAGGTACGAGCCGAACTTGGTCCGCTCGATCAGGAACCAGGTCGCGATGCACACGACCAGCTACACGCCCATGACCCACGCGCGATAGATCGGCAGGACCATGAAGCCGAGGTTCTTCGCGCCGGTCAGCGCCTCGGGCAGCGCGTAGGGCTCGCCCGACGAGCCGAACTTGAGCCGGAACAGGCCCTGGATGATCAGCGCCAGGCCGAAGGTCAGCAGCAGGTTGTACAGCGGGTCGAGGCGATACAGGTGCTGGAGCAGGGTGCGCTCGAGCAGGATGCCGACCGCGCCGACGAGCAGCGGCGCGAGGATCAGCGACGGCCAGTAGCCGATGCCGGCGTAGTGCAGCAAGCCCCACGACACGAACGCGACCAGCATGTAGAGCGCGCCGTGCGCGAAGTTGATGACGTTCAGCAGGCCGAAGATGATCGCCAGGCCGAGGCTGAGCAGCGCGTAGAACGCGCCGTTCATCAAGCCCAGCAGCAGTTGCCCGAACAGCGCGGTCATCGCTACTTCTTGGTGATCAGCGGACAGCCGCTATCGGCCGGCTGGCGGAACGCCTGATCGGCCGGGACCTCGCGGACCAGCTTGTAGTAGTCCCACTTGCCCTTGGAGTCGGCCGGCGCCTTGACCTCGTAGAGGTACATCGAGTGGCGCTTGCGGCCGTTCGGGTCGATCGTGCCCTTGCCGAACAGGTCGTCCTCGGTCGGCATCGCCTCCATCTTGGCGACCACGGCCTTGCCGTCGTCCTTGGCGCCCTTGAGCTCGGCGATCGCCTTGAGGTAGTGCTTGACCGACGAGTACACGCCGGCATGCACGCTGGTCGGCATCGAGCCGCCGTGCTTCTCGGCGAACTTCTTCGACCACGCGCGGGTCTTGTCGTCGCGGTCCCAGTAGAACGCCTCGGTCAGGTTCAGGCCCTGCGCGGTCTCGAGGCTGAGCGCGTTGACGTCGCTGATGAACACCAGGAGGCCGGCCATCTTCTGGCCCTTGGACACGATGCCGAACTCGGCGGCCTGCTTGATCGCGTTGATCGTGTCGCCGCCGGCGTTGGCCAGGCCGATGA
>DASWOO010000831.1:0-3563 GCA_036404335.1 Kofleriaceae bacterium | reverse complement strand
TGCGCGCGGCCGCCCGGCCCGTGGGCAACCCGATCACCCACGTCGTGGTGTCGTACCTCGACATCACGCGCGAGGTCGCCACCGAGCGCGCGCGGGCCGAGACCGAGCAGCGGCTGCGCCGGGCCCAGCGGCTCGAGGCGATCGGCTCGCTCGCCGGCGGCATCGCCCACGACTTCAATAACCTGATCTTCAGCATCAAGCTGCTCGCCAACGACGTCGCCAACGGCCCGGCGCCGCTCGAGCCCAAGGTCCGCCAGGCGATGGCCGACATCGACGAGGTCACCGATCGCTCGGCGGCGCTGACCCGGTCGCTGCTCGGCTTCGCGCGGCGCAGCAAGCACCGGTCGATGTCGGTGAACCTCAACGACGTGGTGACGTCGATGACCGAGCTGCTCGGCCGGACCCTGGCGGGGGTCGAGCTGCGGTTCGACCTCGAGGCCAGCGAGCGCGGCGCCGTGGTCGGCGACCAGGCGCAGCTCGAGCAGGTGGTGATGAACCTGGTGCTGCACGCGCGCGACGCGGTCCACGCCCAGGGCCGGATCGTCGTGCGCACGCTCGACCGGGAAGACGGGCAGGCGCGCCAGGTCGTGCTCGAGGTCGCCGACGACAGCGCCGGGATCTCCGAGCGGGTCGTCGACCGCGCGGCCGAGCCCTACGCGACCACGCACAACACCGGCGGCGAGGCCGACGCAGGGCTGGCGACCGTGTTCGGCATCGCCGAGTCGCACGGCGGTAAGGTCGAGGTCGACACCGGCCTCGACGGCGCCGGCACCGCGCTGCGCCTCGTGCTGCCCGCGGCGCCGCGCTCGGCCGCGCGCGCCCGCAGCGCGGCGGTGGACCTGCCGCGCGGCAGCGGCGGCGTGCTGGTCGTCGACGACGACGCGATGGTGCGCAAGGTCGTGTCCGGCTCGCTGACCTCGCTCGGCTACACGCCGATCGAGGCGGTCAGCGGCAGCAACGCGATCGAGATCTATCGCCAGCGCCACGCCGAGATCCGCGCGGTCATGCTCGACATGATGATGCGCGGCCTGGCCGGCCGGGCGACCTACCTGGGGCTGCGCGAGATCAACCCTGCGGTGGCCGTGCTGCTGATGTCGGGGCACACGCTGAACGAGCAGGTCCAGGAGATCCTCGACCTCGGCGTGCGCGCGTTCGTGTCCAAGCCGTACTCGATCGCGCAGCTTGCGGTCGCGATGGCCGAGCTGCTGCGGCGCTAGCGACGGTCGGCCGGCTGGTCGGATCGACGGCGGGTTTGGCCGGCGGGTTCGACGGCTGGCTTGCTGTCCGGGAAACGTCCGGATTTCGGACAGCCGGCCGCGATCCGGCCGTGACCCGGACAGCGGGTCGCGCGGGATCGCGGGCTTGCGCGCGGCACGCGGCGTGCTGCTGGTCGGCGGATGCGATGGTTCATGCTTGTCATCGGCTGGGCGCTCGGCCCGGCGTGTCTGGATGCGCCGCCGGCGGCGTCGTCGGCGGCGCTGGCCCAGCTGATCACGACCTGGGATCCGCTGGCGTGTGGCGACCCGCACCGGGTCGCGGTCGAGCTGGTCGACGACGCCGGCCAGACCAGCTCGGCGTCGGCGCCGTGCGAGCTCGGCGTGGTCGCCGTCGGCGTCGATCACTTCGGCGGCTACCACGGCCGGGTCTACGCCTGGGCGGTCGGCGCGCTCGCGCGATCGACCATGGCGATCCAGGTCGAGATCATGGAGGCCGTGGTCCGCCAGCACGTGGTGACGCCGCCATGATCGGCCGGTGGCTACGCCGGCAGCGGATCGCGGCTCGGCTCGGCGCGTGGATCGAGGCCGCGCGCGGTCAGCTCGCGGACGATCGCCGGCTCGATCTGGAACCGGTCGAGCACGGCGCGCAGCTCGGCGCGCGCGCCGGCGTGGTAGCGCTGGACCCGCTTGCCGAGGATCAGCTCGTTCTTGGCCGAGTGCTCCCAGCCGACCAGCTCGGTGACCGTGACCTTGTAACCGTGGGCCGCGAGCGCGAGCCCGCGCACGACGTTGGTCAGGTGCGAACCGAGCTCGCGGCGGTGCAGCGCGTGGGCGAACAGCGCGGCGATCGCCGGATCGCTCGGCCTGGCGGCCTCGAGCTGGCGCGCGACCTCGGCCTGGCAGCACGGGACGACCGCGACGTGATCGGCGCCGTGGGCGATCGCCAGGGCGAGCGCGTCGTCGGTGGCGGTGTCGCACGCGTGCAGCGCGGTGACCACGTTGGGCCGCGGCGCGGGCTCGCCGCCGGTCTCGGCGACGCCACGGGCGGGCTCGCCGAGCGCGGTGGCGATCGCGCCGGTGACGACCCGGAACCGCTCCTGGCCGAACCGGGCCGCGCGCTGCGCCGCCTGCTGGGACAGCTCGGGGCGCGCCTCGACCGCCAGCAGCGAGCCCTTGCCGGCCGGGCCGAGCACCAGCTCGTAGAGCAGGGCGCCGAGGTAGCTCTTGCCGGCGCCGCAGTCGACGATCAGCGGGGCGGCGGCGCGGCCCAGCGCGTCGTCGAGCGCGGGCTTGAGCAAGCCGAGCAGGTGCCGGATCTGCTTGAGCTTGCGCCGGGCGTCGGCGTTGAGCTGACCGTCGCGGGTCAGCAGGTGCAGATCCTTGAGCAGCGCGATCGACATGCCCGCGGGGACGTCGGGATCGGTGCGCGCGTCGTACGGGCCGGGCTTCACCGGCGCAGCTTACTGCACCCGAGGCAGAACGCCTGGAGCACGCCCCGCTCAATACGCGGCGAGCGCGGCCTGGCGGGCGCGGAACGCGCGGGTCTTCACCGCCGCGACCGACACACCGAGCTCCTCGGCGATCTCGGTCTCGGTCCGGCCCTCGCCGTAGCGCTTCCAGAACACGGCGGGGTACTTCGCGCCGAGCCGGGACACGGCGTCGGCGACGACGCCGAGGTCGGCGCGCGCGATGGTCTCGGCCCGCAGGTCCGACGGCGCGGCGACGCGATCGAGCCAGGGCGTGCCGTCCTCGTCGTCGGCGCGGCCGGTGCCGCTCGCCGGGATCTCGCGCGCCAGGCGGCGCTGCTTGCGCAGGAACATCAGTGCGGCGGTCGCGGTGACGCGGTACAGCCAGGTGGAATAGCGCGAGTCGCCGCGGAACGCGTCGCGGTGGCGGTGCGCGAGCAACATCGCGTCCTGGGTGACGTCCTCGGCGTCCTGCTCGTTGTGGACGTACTTCATCGCGATCGAGCGAACGTAGGCGCGGGTGCGATCCAGCTCGAGATCAGCGCCAGACTCCGTGAGTCGCTCAGCGGTCAGCATCGAGTCCTCCTGGGATGTGGCTATACGCATCCGCCGCGCCAGCCGCGCGGGGGGCACCGTCCGAGCGAAATCGCGGCATTAGGTCCCGTGACGGGCGTGGTCGCGTCCAGGAGGTTGGACTGTGTCTAGACAGTTGGACAGGCAAGCCGCGCCGCTCGGGCGCTTCATGAACGAGTCCTGGTCGGTCGCTGTCCAGGTGTTTGGTCAAGTAAAGTCAGCAGCTTGGCGCCTGGCTGGGGCGTGGATCGTCCATCGGGTTGGACCCTGTCTAGACAGCTGGACAGCGTGGGGTAAGCTCCGGGAC
>DASWOO010000830.1:0-6688 GCA_036404335.1 Kofleriaceae bacterium | reverse complement strand
GGACCCAGCGCAACCTGCCCGAACTACTGACAACCCGGCCGTCAGCCTGTCGCGTTTACGACAGCTGGGCCTTCAGCTGCGACGACGGCATCGGGGTCGAGAACATCGGGAAGTCGTACTTGAGGGCATTGGCGTGCTCCTCGCTCGACGTCCCGGCGCAGCAATCGGTCAGCGTGATGACCTGATATCCGTGCTCGTAGGCGGTGCGCATCGTCGACTCCACGCAGCAGTTGGTCAAGAAGCCGCCGATCACGACGGTCTTGATCCCCTTGCTGCGCAGGATGAAGTCGATATTGGTGCTCGCGAAGCTGTCGAGCCCGCGCTTGCCTTCGATCACGATGTCGCCCTCGGCGGGCGCGAGCGCGTCGACGATCTGCGCGCCCCACGAGCCCTTGACGAACGCCTTGCCGTCGACGACGCCCTTCAGGATCCCGTACGGGTGCTTGGTGATCTCGGTGTAGCCCGGCGCGAACGAGATCGGCACGTGCAGCACGGCGATGCCCTGCTTGCGTGCCCACTGGACGAGCGCCACCGTGTTGTCGAGCATCTTGGTCTCGCTCATGACCTTCGACACCGCGCCGTGCAGCGCGCCGCCGTCGGAGGTGAACTCGTTCTGGAACTCGATGAGCACGAGCGCGGTGGTCGCGGGATCGATCGCCATGGCAATGCCTCGCTGAAGGGTGAGGTCCTAGGCGTAGCACTTACGGAACAGCGCACACGTCGGAGCGAGTCAGAAACCGCACGCCCTCGGGCCCCTCGAGCGAGAACCCGGCGCCGCGGCCGGGCACGACGTCGAGCGTGAGATCGGTGTGAGCCCAGCGCTCGTGCTGATCGCCGCCGATGTAGAACCCGCAGCCGCCGACCTCGCCGAGCTTGAACTCGCCCTCGACGTAGCACATCGGCGCGCTGCCGTCGCAGCAGCCCCCCGACTGGTGGAACATCAGCGGGCCGTGCATGGCGCGCAGCTTGGCGATCCATTCGAGGGCAGCGGGTGTGGCGGTGACCGAGCTCATCGGCGGCTCCTTGGTGGCTTCGATCAGAAGAAGCCCATCGGCTTGGGATCGTAGCTCACCAGCAGGTTCTTGGTCTGCTGATAATGGTCGAGCATCATCTTGTGATTCTCGCGGCCGATGCCCGAGTGCTTGTAGCCACCGAACGCGGCGTGCGCCGGGTAGTGGTGGTAGCAGTTGGTCCACACGCGGCCGGCCTGGATCGCGCGGCCGGCGCGATACGCGGTGTTGGTGTCGCGCGTCCACACGCCGGCGCCGAGGCCGTACAGCGTGTCGTTGGCCTGGCTGATCGCGTCGTCGAAGCCGTCGAAGCTGGCGACCGACACCACCGGGCCGAAGATCTCCTCCTGGAAGATCCGCATCTTGTTGTTGCCCTCGAAGATCGTCGGCGCGACGTAGTAGCCGCCCTCGAGATCGCCGCCGAGCCGGACGCGCTCGCCGCCGGTGCGGACCTTGGCGCCCTCCTTCTTGCCGATATCGAAGTACGACAGGATCTTCTCGAGCTGGTCGTTCGACGCCTTGGCGCCGAGCTTGGTGTCGGTGTCGAGCGGGTCGCCCGGGGTGACCCGCTTGGTGCGCTCGACCGCCAGCTCGAGGAACGCGTTATAGATCTTCTTGTCGATCAGCGCGCGCGACGGGCAGGTGCAGACCTCGCCCTGATTCAGCATGAACATCGCGAAGCCCTCGAGCGACTTCTGGCGGAAGTCGTCGTCGTGATCGAGGACGTCGGCGAAGAACACGTTCGGCGACTTGCCGCCGAGCTCGAGGGTCACCGGGATCAGGTTCTCCGACGCGTACTGCATGATCAGCCGGCCGGTCGTGGTCTCGCCGGTGAACGCGATCTTGGCGATCCGCTTGTTCTGGGCGAGCGGCTTGCCGGCCTCGATGCCGAAGCCGTTGACGATGTTGAGCACGCCGGGCGGCAGCACGTGGCCGACAAGCTTCGCCCACAGCATGATCGTCGCCGGGGTCTGCTCCGCCGGCTTGAGCACGACGCAGTTGCCGGCGGCGAGCGCGGGCGCGAGCTTCCACGCCGCCATCAGCAGCGGGAAGTTCCACGGGATGATCTGGCCGACGACGCCGAGCGGCTCCTTGATGTGATAGGCGACGGTGTTGGCGTCGATCTCGCCGATCGAGCCCTCGTCCGCGCGGAGACAGCCGGCGAAGTAGCGGAAGTGGTCGATCGCGAGCGGCAGGTCGGCGGCGAGCGACTCGCGGATCGGCTTGCCGTTGTCCCAGGTCTCCGACAGCGCGAGCAGCTCGAGGTTCTGCTCCATGATGTCGGCGATCTTGAGCAGCGCGTTGGAGCGCTCGGTCAGCGAGGTGTGGCCCCACCTGGCGCGGGCGCCGTGCGCGGCGTCGAGCGCCTTCTCGATGTCCTCCGCGGTCGAGCGGGCGACCTCGGTGAACGGCTGGCCGGTGACCGGCGATGGATTGGCGAAGTACTGGCCCTTCGCCGGGCGGACGAACTCGCCGCCGATGAAGTTGTCATAACGCGACTCATAGTTGAGCTTGGAGCCGGTGGTGTTCGGACGGGGATATTTCATCGCTAGCCTCCTGGCGGTGCGGCGAGTGCAACGCGAGGGCCGGCGGGTAAGTCGTGGACCACGCGGTGGCGCGGCGCGTCGAAGTGGAGCGAAACGAGACGCTGTGTCGTGCGACAGAGGCGCGGGATGCGCCATTCCTGCCTTGCCGTGGTGTTGGCCGCGGCGCACGCTAGGATCGTGGTGCTTGTCCTGGGCGATGTTCCGGCGTCGGTGTGGGATGACTTCCACGCGGGGCGGAGCGCGTCGATCGCCGCGGAGCTGGCGGCGTGCTGGTCGCGGTCGCGGACGCTCGGGGCGCCGCGCAACGGCGCGCCGCCCGAGGAGCACCTGCTGCAGGGTGAGGCGTTGCGGCTGCATCGCGAGCACGTCGAGCTGCTCCAGGCGGTGGGCGACACGATCCTCGACCGCGCCACGGCGCGGCTCGCGGACCGCGATTATCTGTTGCTGCTGGCGGACCCCGACGGCGTCGTGGTGCGGACCAGCGGCGGCGGCGCGTTCGCCGACACCGCCAGTCGCGTGCGGCTGATCGCCGGCGCGTGCTGGAGCGAGGCGGCGCGCGGCACCAACGCGATCGGCACGGCGGTGGCCGCGAACCGGCCGACCGAGGTCCATGGCCACGCCCACTTCGGGCGCAGCTATCACGAGCTGGTGTGCTACGCGGCGCCTGTCCGGGGACCGGACGGCCTGCCCGTGGCGGTGCTGGACGCGACGTCGCGGATCGAGTCGACCGATCCGGAGGTCGGCCGGACGATCGTGCGCGCGGCCCGGTCGCTCGAGTCGCTGCTCCGGCTGCAGGCCTATGCCAGCGCGGGGCTGTCGGTGACGCGGGTGCTCGGGCGGTCGCTGGACCGGATGCACGACGCGGCGCTGTGGATCGAGGCGCCGGGCACGGTGGCGCGGGCCAACGCGGCGGCCCGGCGGGTGCTCGGGGCGCAGGTCGTCGGCGCCGATCCGGCGGTGGCGCTGGGGCTCGACTGGGCCGGGCTGATGGCCGAGGCGCTGGCGCCGGCGCTGGGCGGCCGGCTGATCGAGCTGGGCCGCGGCGCGGATCGCCGGGCGTTCCGGCTGCGGGTCGAGCCGGTGGCGGCGCCGAACGGGATGATCGTGGCGGTGCTCGCGATCCTCGAGCCGGGCCGTGGCGGGGTCGACAGCGCGGCGGGCTCCGGGCCGATCCCGCTGCCGGTCGGGGCGGCAGGTGCGCCGGCCGCCGCGCGGCGCGGCGACGTAGCCGACGCGTTCGGCGCGCTGTATGCCGAGGATCGCGCGATGCGCGCGGCAATCGACTGGAGCCGGCGGCTGGCGGTCAGCGACGTGCCGGTCATGCTGCTCGCCGAGACCGGCACCGGCAAGGAGCTGATCGCCCAGGCCGTCCACGCCGCCAGCCCGCGCGCGGCGGGGCCGTTCCACGCGGTCAGCTGCGGCGCGGTGGCGCCCGGCGTGCTCGAGGCCGAGCTGTTCGGCTACGCGCCCGGCGCGTTCACGGGCGCGCTGTCCGGGGGCCGGACAGGCCTGTTCCACGCCGCCGCCAGCGGCACGCTGTTCCTCGACGAGGTCGCCGAGATGTCGCCGGCGATGCAGGCCGCGCTGCTCCGCGTGCTCGAGACCGGCACGTTCCGCCGCGTCGGCGAGGTCCGGCTCGAGCGCAGCGACGCGCGCATCGTCTGCGCCACCTGCCGCGACCTGCCGGCGCTCGTCGCCTCCGGCGCGTTTCGCGAAGATCTGTTCTACCGGCTCAAGGGCGCGGTGGTCCGGCTGCCGCCGCTGCGCGAGCGCACCGACCTGATCGGCCTGGCGACCCACCTGCTCGGCGACGTCGCGCTCTCGCCCGCCGCCGCGGCGGCGATCGCCCATCACGCCTGGCCGGGTAACATCCGCGAGCTCAAGTCGATGCTCGCCGTCGCCCGGATCGTCGCCGCCGGCGCGTCGTGCATCGAGCTCGATCACCTGCCCGCCGAGCTGACCGTGGCGGCCCCGGCAGCGCCGTGCTCCGCGATCGACGACGCCGAGCGCCAGGCCGTCGTCCGCGCGCTCGTCGAGGCCGGCGGCAACGTCAGCCGCGCCGCCCGGGCGCTCGGCGTCGCCCGCAGCACGCTCCATCGCATGAAGCGCCGCCACGGCGTGGCGTGATCCCGGCGACCGCCGCGCGCTGCTGAACGCGGACGGCGACTTCGCGCGCTTGGTCGATGCTACGCGTCGGCGTCACACGCGCAGCGATCGTGGCCGCAGTCGGTGCAACGCAGCGCATCGACGACGCGCAGGTAGGCCCGGGCATGGCTGGGGAAGCGAAGCAGGGCGCGGTCGACCATCGACTTGGCGGTGTAGCTCGCCTGGTGAGGCGACACGCCCGCCAGCTCGGCGACGGTCGACATCAGGGCGTGCTCGACCCGGGCCAGGGCGTCGAGGTCGATGCACTCGAGGACGCGCTCGTAGATCACCAGGTCGAGCAGCGACGCGGCCTGCGCCGGCTCGAGCAGCGGCTCCGGCCGGGTGGGCGGGGGCGAGGCGGGCGCCGGCGCCGGCGGCGCCGGCGAGGCGGGCGGCGGCCAGTCGGCCGCGAGCGCGCCGCTCACGACACCACCGCCGCGCTCGGGTTGGACACGGCCAGGCGCGACTGGCGGACCAGGGCGTCGCGCAGCTGCTGCTGGATCAGCGGGTGCTCGCTCAGGTGACTGAGCATCTTGTCGCGACCCTGTCCGATCTTGGCGCCGTCGTACGAGTACCAGGTGCCCGACTTCTCGACGAGCCCGAGCTTCTCGGCGGTGTCGACCAGCTCGCCGAGCTTGTTGACGCCGGTGCCGTAGAGGATCTCGAACTCGGCCTCGCGGAACGGCGGCGCGAGCTTGTTCTTGACCACCTTGACCTTGCACTCGCTGCCGACGACCTCCTCGCCGCGCTTGATCGGCTTCTTGCGCCGGATATCGAGCCGCACCGAGCAGTAGAACTTGAGCGCGTTGCCGCCCGTCGTGGTCTCGGGGTTGCCGTAGACCACGCCGATCTTCTGCCGCAGCTGGTTGATGAACACGACGATCGTCTTGGTCCGCGAGATCTGCGCGGTCAGCTTGCGCAGCGCCTGGCTCATCAGCCGGGCCTGCAGGCCCATGTGCGAGTCGCCCATCTCGCCCTCGATCTCGGCGCGCGGGGTCAGCGCCGCGACCGAGTCGACGATGATCAGATCGATCGCGCCGGTGCGGACCAGGGTGTCGGTGATCTCGAGCGCCTGCTCGCCGCAGTCGGGCTGCGAGACCAGCAGGTCCTCGAGGTCGACGCCGAGCCGCTTGGCGTACTCGGTGTCGAGCGCGTGCTCGGCGTCGATGAACGCGCACACGCCGCCGCCGCGCTGGGCCTCGGCGATGGCGTGCAGCATCAGCGTCGTCTTGCCCGACGACTCCGGGCCATAGATCTCGATGATCCGGCCGCGCGGCAAGCCGCCGCAGCCCAGCGCGACGTCGAGCGCGACCGAGCCGGTCCCGATGACGTCGACGACCTGCACCTCGCTGTTGTCGAGCCGCATGATCGACCCGGCGCCGAACTGCTTGTGGATGGCGCGGATCGCTTCGGTGATGCTCTTGTTCTTCTTCTCGATCGTGACTTTATCTTGCGCGGACATGGCGAACCTCCGCGCCGAGGGATTACACGCCTCGTACCGCCCTAACCCGGCGAGATCACGCCGGCGATTTGTCCGGGTTGTCCAGCCCGCGGGCGCTTTGTCCGAGTTCCGGACGTTTGCCGGACAGCGCGCGCTTACTGGACGACGAAGGACCGCGGAAACACGATCGTCTGGCCGTACGGGTAGTCGACGACCGAGAAGTCGAACGTCGGCGCTGCGGGATGGCCTTTGATCGTCCGGATCTCGAAGATATAGGTCTTGCCCTTGGCGAGCAGCGCGCCGTCGATCTTCACCGACGGATTGGTACCCGCAGGGATCGTGTAGATCCGTTCGGTGGTCAGTGCACCGCCCGCGGTGATGGTGTGCAGTCGAACTTCGTAGACATCAGCTCGGAGCTTGGGATCCGTCTCCGGTTGGAAAGTCAGCAAGAGCGGCTTGTCCGACGCCGCAAATGGGACGAGCTCGGACGCGTCGCCATCGAGCGAAGTCTCATCTGTGGCGCCCTGCGGTGTCAGTCGAATCTT
>DASWOO010000829.1:0-5558 GCA_036404335.1 Kofleriaceae bacterium | reverse complement strand
GGCGTGGGTGGCGTGTGACCGTCGACGAACGTGACCGCGGCACCTCTTCGCATCGGCGTGATCGGCTATGGCTACTGGGGCCCCAACCTGGTGCGCAACTTCGCGGCGGGGCCGCGGACCAAGGTCACGGCGATCGCCGAGCCGTCGCCCGCGCGCCAGCGGGCCGCGGCGAGCGCGGTGCCGCACATCCCGGTCGTAGCCGACGCGGCGCAGCTCATCGCCGACCCCGAGATCGACGCGGTCGCGATCGCCACGCCGATCTTCACGCACTACCCGCTGGCCAAGGCGGCGCTCGCCGCCGGCAAGCACGTGCTGGTCGAGAAGCCGCTCGCGCCGAGCGTGGCCGAGGCCGAGGAGCTGGCCGCGCTGGCGACGAGCCAGGGCCGCGTGCTGATGGTCGATCACACGTTCGTGTACACCGCGGCGGTGCGCAAGATCCGCGAGCTGATCGCCGGCGGGGACCTCGGCCGCGTGCTGTACCTCGACTCGGTGCGGATCAACCTCGGCCTGTTCCAGCCCGACTTCAACGTGGTGTGGGACCTCGCGCCGCACGACCTGACGATCATGGACTACGTGCTGTCGCAGACCCTCGGCACCCAGGCCCGGTGGATCTCGGCGATCGGCGTGTCGCACTACGGCCGGCACGAGAACCTGGCGTACCTCACCGTCGGGTTCGACGACGGCCTGCTCGCGCACGTCCACGTCAACTGGGTCGCGCCGGTCAAGACCCGCCGCACCATCATCGCGGGCAGCCGCAAGATGCTGGTGTGGGACGACACGTCGCCGGTCGAGCCGGTCAAGATCTACGAGAGCTCGGTCGACGTCGAGCACATCGACCAGGAGTCGGCCTATGCGCTCAACGTCCAGTACCGCTCGGGCGACATCACCTCGCCCAAGCTCGACGGCAAGGAAGCGCTCGCGGTGATGGCGCAGGCGTTCGCCGCGGCGTGCCTCGACGGGGCGCCGTCGCCGTCGGACGCCGTGGTCGGCGTGCGCATCGTGCGGATGCTCGAGGCCGCGCAGCGCTCGCTCGAGCAACAGGGAGCGCGGATCTCGCTATGACCGCTTTGCACATGAATGTCCCGTTCGTCGATCTGCCGGCGCTGGTCCGGCCGAGCAAGGCCGAGTACCTCGCCGCGTTCGAGCGCATCCTCGACACCGGCGGGTTCATCGGCGGACCGGCGGTCGGCGAGTTCGAGGCCGCGTTTGCGGCGTACTGCGGCGCGCCGCACGCGATCGCCGTGGGCACCGGCACCGACGCGCTGGTCCTGGCGCTGCGCGCGCTCGGGGTCGGCCCGGGCGACGAGGTCATCACCGCCGCCAACTCGTTCTTCGCGACCGCCGAGGCGGTCAGCCACGCCGGCGCGACGCCGGTGCTGGCCGATGTCGACGACGCCACGCTGCTGATCGATCCGGCGGACGTCGCGCGTCGGGTCACGCCGAAGACCCGGTGCATCGTGCCGGTCCACCTGTTCGGCCAGCTCGCCGACATGGCCGCGATCCACGCGATCGCCGAGGCGCACGGCCTGCGGGTGCTCGAGGACAGCGCGCAGGCGCATGGCGCGACGCGGGTGTCGGGCGGGCAGACCTGGCGCGCCGGCTCGGTCGCCGAGATCGCCGCGTTCAGCTTTTACCCGACGAAGAACCTCGGCGCGCTCGGCGAGGGCGGCGCGATCACCACGCGCAGCGCCGAGCTCGCGGCGCGGGTCCACCGGCTGCGCGATCACGGCCAGGCCGGCCGCCACGATCACGTCGACGTCGGGTTCAACGCGCGGCTCGATGCGCTGCAGTGCGCGTGTCTGTCGATCAGCCTCGCGCGGCTCGACGCCGGCAACGCCGCGCGCCGCGCGCTCGCCGCGCGCTACCGGTCGCAGCTCACCGGGCTCGCCGGGGTCCGGCTGATCGACGAGCCCGCCGGCTCGTCGCCGGTGCATCACCTGATGGTGATCCGGGTCGACGCCGCGCGCCGCGACGCGATCCGCGACGCCCTGGCGGCCGCGGGCGTGGCCACGGCGATCCACTATCCGCGGCCGATCCACCTGCAGCGCGCATACGCCCAGCTCGGCCAGGGCCCGGGTAGCTGCCCGGTGGCCGAGCGCGCGGCCAACGAGATGATCTCGCTGCCAATGTTCCCGGCGCTGACCGCGGCCCAGGTCGACCACGTAGTCACCGCGCTGCGCGCCGCGCTCGGCTGAGCGTTATCGCGCACTGCGTCAACGTGCCGTCCACTACATGGCGCGGCATGTCATTCGCATGGTTTCGGCTGCATCCATGCGACCGATCGCCACATCCAAGCTGACAACCATGCAGCACACCCCGCACGTCGTGATCATCGGAGGCGGGTTCGGCGGGCTCGCCGCGGCGCGGGCCCTGGCCCACGCCCCGGTGACGGTCACGCTGATCGACCGGCGCAACCACCACCTGTTCCAGCCGCTGCTGTACCAGGTCGCGACCGCCGCGCTGAACCCGGGCGATATCGCGTATCCGATCCGCGCGGCGCTCGCCAGCCAGCCCAACGTCCGGGTGCTGCTCGCCGACGCCAGGGCGATCGACGTCGCGGCCAAGCGCATCGAGCTCGACGACGGCCACCTCGACTACGACTACGTGATCATCGCGACCGGCGCGACCCACTCGTACTTCGGCCGTGATGACTGGGCCAAGGACGCGCCGGGCCTCAAGTCGGTCGAGGACGCGCTCGAGATCCGCCGCCGGATCTTCCTGGCCTACGAGGCCGCCGAGCGCGAGTCCGATCCGGCCCGCCAGCAGGAGTGGCTGACGTTCGCCGTGGTCGGCGCCGGCCCAACCGGCGTCGAGCTCGCGGGCGCGCTCGGCGAGATCGGCCTGCGGACCCTGGCGCACGACTTCCGGACGATCGATCCGACCAAGGTCCGCGTGCTGCTGTTCGAGGGCCGCGATCGCATCCTCGGCACCTATCCCTCCAAGCTGTCGGCCGCCGCGCAGCGCTCGCTCGAGCAGCGCAGCGTCGAGGTCTGGCTCGAGACCAAGGTCACCGCGATCGACGCGCGCGGCGTCACGATCGAGCGCGCCGGCAAGACCGAGCAGATCGGCGCCAAGACCGTGCTATGGGCCGCCGGCGTGAGCGGCTCGCCGCTGGCCGCGACCCTGGGCGCGCCGCGCGACCCGAGCGGCCGCGTCGTCGTACAGCCCGATCTGTCGATCCCCGATCACCCCGAGGTCTTCGTGATCGGCGACCTCGCCAAGATGCTCAACCCCGACGGCAGCCAGATCCCCGGCGTCGCGCAGGGCGCGATCCAGGGCGGCAAGTTCGTCGCCGGCGTGATCCGCGACGAGCTCGCCGGCCGCAGCCGCGCGCGCCCGGTGTTCCGCTATCACGACAAGGGCAACATGGCCGCGATCGGCCGCGCCGACGCCGTGATCGCCACCAAGCGCTTCACCCAGCACGGCCTGCTCGCCTGGCTGCTGTGGTGGGTCGTCCACATCGCGTTCATCGTCGGCTTCCGCAACCGCCTGCTGATGATGTTCCACTGGGGCTGGTCCTGGCTCACCTACAAGCGCGGTGCTCGCCTGATCACCGGCACGGTCGGCCCGCTGCCGCCGCTCAACGCGATCGGCCGCGATGGCCAGGTCTCGCTCCCCGCCGAGGCCGCCCCGGTCTCGCTGCCGCCGCCTCCGGCCGGCCACCGCCGCTCGCCCAGCCCGCCGCCGGCGTGATAGGTCACGCGCCGCGGCGGACCGGGCGCGCCGGGTTGCCGACCACCGTCGTGCCCGGCGCGACGTCGCGGGTGACCACTGCGCCGGCGCCGACCATCGCGCCCTTGCCGATCCGCACGCCGCCCAGGATGGTCGCGCCCGAGCCGATCGACGCGTCGTCCTCGATCCAGGTCTCGACCTGGGTCCAGTCGCCGGGGCCCTTGGCCGAGCCGTCGGGGTTGCACGCGCGCGGCTGCAGGTCGTTGACGAAGGTCACGCCGTGGCCGACGAACACGCGGTCGGCGATCCGCACGCCCGAGCACACGAACGCGTGCGTCGAGATCTTGCAGTGGTCGCCGATCGTCACGTCGCGCTGGATCTCGACGAACGCGCCGACCCGCGAGTACGCGCCGATCGTGCAGCCGTAGAGGTTGACGAACTCGTGCACCGTCGTGCCCTCGCCGAGCACGACGTCGGTTGCGATGGACTGAAACCGCCTGGTCACCGGCGGACTATAGCCGGCTGGCCTATACTGGTCGCCATGCATCGCCTGGCCGTCGCCTGGATCATCGCCCTGAGCGGGGCCATGACCGGCGTGGCCCGCGCCGACGCGCCGGTGACCCACCGCGTCCACGGCCTGGTCTACGACGACACCAACGGCGACGGCCAGCCGACCGCGGGCGAGCCCGGCGTCGCCGGCGTGGTGATCGCGGTCGGGGTCCAGCAGTTCGTGGTCAGCGACGCGCGCGGCAACTTCGACGTCGAGGTCGACGACGGCGCGCATCCGATCGCCTGGGCCCGCGTGCCCGACGGCTTCGTGCCCGGGCCGGTCTGGGCCGAGGTCGACGGCGTCCACCCCGACCGCCCGCTCGATCTGCCGCTGCGGCGGCTCGCCGCGCCGCACCGCGGGCCGATCACCTTCGTGGTCACCGCCGACACCCACCTGTCCGCCAACCAGCCGTTCGGCGAGGACCTCGCCCAGGCGATGGCCGACGCCACCGCGCTCGACCCGGCGCCGGCGTTCGCGACGATCCTGGGCGACGTCACCCAGGGCAACCAGCGCGAGCAGTTCGAGCTGGTCGATCGCCAGCTGGCCGGCCTGCCCGCGCCGTTCATCCCGGTGCCGGGCAACCACGACTGGTACGATGGCGGCTTCGCCTGGTTCCATCACTACGGGCCCGACAACTACAGCTTCGACATCGACACCACGCACTTCGTGATCTGGAACATGGCGATGCCGGACGCCGAGATCCGCGACTACCTCGGCGCCGAGCTGTCCCGGGTCAAGGCCGGGATGACGATCGTCGCGCTGACCCACGCGCCGCCGAGCGACGCGGTGATCGACACGCTGCGCTCGCTCGGGGTCGCGTACGTGCTGACCGGCCACGCCCACACCAACCGCGTCGTCGATCACGACGGCGTGATCGAGCTCAACACCGAGCCGCTGCTGATGGGCGGGCTCGACTTCACGCCCGCGGGCTACCGGGTGATGACGATCGACGGCGGCAAGCTAACGTCGTACCACCGCACCGTGGTCGACCATCCGCTACTGCGCGTGGTGTCGCCGATGCGCGGCCAGTGCGTGCCGGCGACCGGCGGCCGGGTGATCGCCGCGGCCGAGTACGACGCCGGCGAGCCGATTGTCACCGCCCGGATCGACTGCGCGACGCCGATCGCGATGCGCGACGCCGGCGGCTGGGCGTGGCAGGCCGAGCTGCCGCCGCTGGCGCCCGGCGCGCACAGCATGATCGTCGAGGATCACGCCGGCCGCGCCAGCCACGCGCTCGGCTTCGAGGTCTGCGCGCCCGGGGACGCGCCGGCGGCCGGGCTCGACTGGCCGCAGGTCGGCGGCAGCGTCGATCACGCCGGCGCGCGCGACCACGAGC
>DASWOO010000828.1:0-4511 GCA_036404335.1 Kofleriaceae bacterium | reverse complement strand
ACGAGCGCCTGGTCGAGATCCTGCTGCGCCAGGCCGATAGCGCCAACGCCGACGTCGACGAGCAGGTCGGCGCGCTGGTCGAGGCCGCCGGGCTCTACGTCACCCTGGACCGGCCCGACGACGCGATCGCGACCTGGGAGCAGGTCCTCGAGGTCGCGCCCGAGCGGCGCGACGCGGTCGCCGCGCTCGAGGCGCTGTACCGCGAGCAGCAGCGCTGGCCCGACGTCGTCGAGCTCTACGAGCGCCGGCTCGGGTTCGCGACGTCGATCGAGGAGGCCGTCGCGCTGCGGGTCCAGCTCGGCGAGATCCACGAGCAGCACCTGCACGACGTCGAGACCGCGATCGACAACTACGCTGCCGCGCTCGGCGGGGACTCGCGCCACCAGGTCGCGCTCGCGGCGATCGAGCGCTACCTGCAGGAGCCCGAGGTCCGCATGGTCGCGGCCGAGGTGCTCGAGCCGATCTACGTCGCGCAGGCGCGCTGGCTCGATCTGGTCCGGGTCTACGAGGCCAAGCTCGCGAGCGCCAGCGATCCGCGCGAGCGCCTGCGGCTGACCCGGTTCGTCGCCCGGCTGTTCGAGGAGCAGCTCGAGGACTTCGAGAGCGCCAGCAAGTGGTACGCGCGGCTGTTCCACGAGTCGCCGAGCGATCAGGGCATCCGTGATCAGCTGCAGCGCTTGGCGTCGATCGTCGACAACTGGGCGTTCGTCGCCCGGACCTACCAGGACTACCTCGACGGCGAGGCCGGCGACTCGTCCGACCTGCGCGACGTCGCGATCGCGGCGGCGACGATCTACGACCGCCGGCTCGGCGAGGTCGACCAGGCGTACAAGGCGTACCGCCGCGCGCTGGCGATCGCCGACGACGGCGTGCCCGACGCCCGCGAGCTGGTGCGCCGGCTCGAGGATCTGCTCGGCCGCGCCCAGAAGTGGCCCGAGCTGGTCGCGATCTACGACGACGTGATCGCCGGCGGCGAGGACGATCTGCGGCGCGAGGCGCTGACCAAGCGCGCGCGGCTGCTCGAGGACGGCCTGGGCGACCAGGTCCGCGCGATCGAGGGTTGGCGCGAGGTGGTGATCGCGAGCGAGGACGCACCCGCGGCCGGGCACTCCTACCGCGAGGCGGTCGGCGAGCTCGAGCGGCTGTTCCGGTCGCGCGGCGACTGGCACGATCTGGTCGCGCTGTTCGAGGCCCGGCTGGGCCGCGCCGAGCAGCCCGCCGAGACCGCCGAGCTGCGGCTCAAGCTCGCCGAGGTGTTCGAGGCCAAGCTCGACGATCTGCCGGCGGCGATCGATCAGTACGAGCACGTGATCCAGGAGGGCCAGCGCTGGGAGGCCGCGGTCCAGGCGCTCGAGCGCCTGGTCGTCCACGACGAGCACCGCGAGCGCATCGCCGAGCTGCTCGAGCCGGTCTACCGCCAGCAGGACTGGTGGCAGAAGCTGGTCGTCATCCTCGACGCCAAGCTCGAGTACGTCCGCGATCCGGCCGACCAGGTGCAGACCCTGCACGAGATCGCGCAGATCCACGAGCAGCGCGGCGGCGCGCTCGACCTCGCGCTGCAGGCGCTGGCCCGCGGCTGGCGGATCGACGTCGCCGACGAGGACAGCCTCAACAAGCTCCTGCAGCTCGCCGGCAAGCTCGGCGCGTGGGACGAGGTCGTCGCCACGCTCGAGGACGGCGCCGCGGCGGCGCCCAACAGCGAGCTGGGCGCCCAGCTGTGGTCGCGCGCGGCCGAGATCCACGAGCTCCGGCGCCGCGATCTGCCCAAGGCGATCGAGGCCTGGCGCAAGGTCGAGCACGCGCTGCCCGACGACCTGACCGCGCTCGCCGCGCTCGACCGCCTGCTGGCGCTCGAGGGCAGGGTGGCCGAGCTGGTCGTCGTGGTCGCGCGCCGCGCCGAGCTCACCGACGACGCCGGGGTCCAGCTGGTGCTGCTCCACCGGGTCGCCGCGCTGTACGAGGAGGTGCTCGACGACCGCAAGGCCGCGATCGCCGCGTACAAGAACGTGCTGTCGGTCGACGACGCCGATCTCTCGGCGCTCGACGCGCTCGAGCGGCTGTACCGCGCGGCCCAGGCCGCGGGCGATGGCGACGCGCCGCGCGAGCTGGCGCAGACCCTCGAGCGCAAGATCGAGCTGACCACCGCGCTGGCCGAGCGCCAGGAGCTGCGGCGCGCCGCGGCCGCGGTCTACGAGCAGGCGCTGAACGACATCTACCAGGCGATCGGCCAGCACACGTCGATCCTCGACGACGACGCCGGCGACGTGCAGGCGCTCGCCGAGCTCGATCGGATCTACGCCCGCGAGAAGATGTGGCCCGAGCTGCTCGACGTGCTCGATCGCCGGGCGCTGCTCGCGGTCAGCGCGTCGGACCGGGCGAACCTGGCGTTCCGCGCCGCGGGTGTGGTCGAGACCGAGCTGACCGACCCCGACGCGGCGATCCCGCGCTACGGCGCGGTGCTCGAGCTGGTCGCGTCGCACGCCGACGCCCGGGCCGCGCTCGAGCGGCTGGTCGCGCGCGACGAGCACGCCGACGCGATCACGCCGATCCTCGAGCGGATCTACCGCAGCGATCGCGATCCCGCGGGCCTGATCCGGGTCTACGAGCGCCGCCTGGCGCTGCCGCAGTCGAGCTTCGACCGCAAGACCGACTGGACCTCGCTCGCCGAGGTCCACGAGCAGCTGTCGAACGACCCGGCCGGCGCGTTCACCGTGTGGTCGCGCGCGATCGCGGCCGATCCCGAGGACGTCGAGCTGCTCCAGCCGCTGACCCGGCTCGCCGAGAGCCAGCGGCTGTGGGCGCCGTTCGCCGACCGCCTCGATCAGCTGCTGGGCGAGACCCTGGCGCCCGAGGTCGATCAGACCTACGCGATGCAGCTCGGCCAGATCGCCGAGGACCGGCTGCAAGACCTGCCGCGCGCCGCCAGCGCGTTCGAGCGCGCCGCCAACGGCCCCGACCCCCGGCCCGCGCTGGCCGCGCTCGAGCGCGTCCTGGCCCGGTCGATCCGCTGGCCCGAGCTCGGCGCCGTGCTGCGCCGCGAGGCCGACGCCGCCGAGGACGACGTCCAGACCGCCGAGTACCTGTATCGCCTCGGTGACCTCGAGGAGACCACGCTCGGCAACCCGAGCGGCGCGGTCGCGGCGTACCGCGAGGTCCTGCAGCTGACCCCCGAGCACGGCGGGGCCCGCGCGGCGCTCGAGCGCATGCTCGCCACCGCCGCCGACCAGAAGTCCGCGATCGTCGAGATCCTCGAGCCGCTGTTCGAGCAGGACGGCGACGCCGCCCGGCTGGCCAAGGTCCTCGAGGCCCGGCTCGACATCACCGACGACGTCATCGACCAGGCGTCGATCCTGGCGCGGCTGCTCGAGCTGTTCGAGCACTCGCTAGGCGACCGGCCGCGCGCGCTCGACGCCGCGCTGCGCTGGCTCGCGATCGAGCCGGCGTCGGTCCAGGCGCTGACCGAGACCGACCGGCTCGCGGCCGCGCTCGGCCAGTGGGCGGAGGTCGAGCACCGGATCAACGACATCGTCGCGGCCGCCGAGCACGGCGAGGTCGAGACCCGGGTCAGCCTGCTGTCGTTCCTCGGCCGGATCCGCCACCGCCACCTGCAGCGGCTCGATCAGGCCGCGCAGGCCTATCGCGCGGCGCTGGCGCTCGAGCCCGAGTCGGTGGCCGTGCTCGACGAGCTGATCGCGATCTTCCGCGAGCGCGGCGATCTGCCGGCCCTCGCCGAGGTGCTGCGCCAGCGCGGCCGGCTGGTCGCCGAGCCCGCCGAGAAGCGGATGGCGTTTGCCGAGGTCGCGGCGATCTACGAGCGCGCCGGCGACCGCGACCAGGCGATCGGGGCGTGGAAGGAGCTGAGCCAGAGCGACGAGACCGATCGCGGCGCGCTCGACGAGCTCGCCCGGCTGTACCGCGCGACGGCGAACACGCCGGAGCTGATCGAGGTGCTCGGCCAGGCCGCGCGGCTGGCCGCGTCGCTCGACGACGAGAAGGCGCTGCGCGTCGAGATCGCGACGCTCGAGACCGCGTCGAGCACCGATCCGTCGCGCGCGATCGCCGCCTGGCAGCAGGTGCTCGACCTCGACCCCGACGACCTGCCGGCGCTCCAGGCGCTGCAGGACGCGTACGCCAAGGCCGGCGACTGGATGGCGATCGCCGACATCCAGACCCGCCGGCTGAGCCTGGCGCAGTCGAAGTGGGATCAGGTCGCGATCCACACGGAGATGGCCAAGCTCGCCGAGGAGAAGCGCGACGCGATCGACGACGCGATCGCGTCGTGGTACGCGGCGCTCGACGTCGACAGCTCGTACCTGACCGGCTACGCCCAGCTCGAGCGGCTGCTCGGCCACGGCGAGCGCTGGCACGACGTGGTCGAGCTGCTCGACCGGCTCGCCGAGGTCCACGCCGGGCTCGGCGACGGCAAGGCCGAGATCGACGCGCTCGCCCGCGCCGCCGACGTCTGGGAGGGCAAGCTCGACAACCCGGACGCCGCCGGCGAGATCCTCGAG
>DASWOO010000827.1:0-2369 GCA_036404335.1 Kofleriaceae bacterium | reverse complement strand
GCGTGGGCAGGGTCTCGGGCGGCGGGGTCGGCGACGACGGCGAGCTCGGCGGCGGTGGGGTGTCCGAGGGCGCGGCGGGGGAAGCGACCGGCGGCTCACTGGCGGGGGCGGCCGGGTCCGGCGCGGGCTGCGCGTGAGCGGCCGGCGCGAACGCGGCCAGTGAGAGGACCGAAACGATGAGTCGCTGCATGTGCGCGTACCGTGGCAACGACGCGTGACGCCGTCGTGACGCACGCGCAACGCGTTGCCCGACTCGAGATCGGCGTGAAGCGTTTCCGACGCGGAAAGCTCTCGTCACACCCCCGTCACAGGCCGCATGCTAAGGCTGTTCATATGCTCGTACTGGTCATCGAGGATGAGGTCGACCTCGCCACCACGCTCGAGTACAACTTGCGCGCGGAGGGCTTCACCGTGCGGCTCGCGCACACCGGCCGCCAGGGCCTCGCCGGCGCGACGGCCGATCCGCCGCCGGACGTCATCGACCTCGATCTGATGCTGCCCGATCTGTCGGGCACCGAGATCTGCCGCAAGCTGCGCGAGGGCGATCGCACGCGCGACATCCCGGTCATGATGTGCACGGCCAAGGGCGAGGAGATCGATCGCGTCGTCGGCTTCGAGGTCGGCGCCGACGACTACGTGGTCAAGCCGTACAGCGTGCGCGAGCTGATCCTGCGGATCCGCGCCCTGCTCCGCCGGGCCAACCGGGTCGAGGGCGAGCCGTCGCTGATCCGGTTCGGCCGGCTCAAGATCGACCGCGACGCGCACCGGGCGTGGGTCGACGACGCCGAGATCGGCCTGACCGCGCTCGAGTTCCGCCTGCTGCACGCGTTCCTGTCGCGCCGCGGCCGGGTCCAGAGCCGCGACGCGCTGCTCAGCGACGTGTGGGGCATCGAGGCCGACGTCACGACCCGCACCGTGGATACCCACGTCAAGCGGCTGCGCGAGAAGCTCGGGGACGCCGGCGCGTACATCGAGACCCTGCGCGGCGTGGGCTACCGGTTCAAGGATCAGCCCGACGAGGCGAGCGCTTGATCCAGCGCGTCCGCGCTCGGCTGATCGGCCTGGCGGTCGGCAGCGCGGTCATCGTCGGAGCCACGACCGCGGAGGCGATGCGCGCCGAGTCGGTGCGCGAGCTCCTGCCGATCATCTTGTCGGCGTTCGTGATCGCGCTCGGCGTCGGCTGGGCGGCGGCGACCACGGTGCGCTCGGCGCTGCGCGACCTGGTCATGCGCACCCGCGACGTGGTCCGCGACCCGACGCGGCGGATCAGCCGCGACGGCTCGCCCGAGGACGAGCTGGTCGAGCTCGCCGAGTGGATCAACTTCCTCGCCGACGACGCCCAGAAGAGCCACCGCGCGCTCGCCCGCGAGCGCATGCTGCTCGCCGCGGTCGCCGAGGGCCTGACCCAGGGCGTGATCGCGGTCGACGGCGAGCACCGGATCGAGCTGCTCAACGACGCCGCGCGCAAGATGCTGGGCGTGACCAGCTCGCCGGTCGGCGAGCCGCTGATCGACTTCGTCCGCGTCCCCGAGCTGTTCGACCTGCTCGACAGCGACGCCGCGGCGACCGCCGAGGTCCAGCTGCCCAACACGCCGCGCGCGCTGATCCGCGCCGCGCGCAAGTGGGGCGGCGACGGCCGGGTGCTGCTGCTCGAGGACGTCACCGCGATGCGCAAGCTCGAGACCGTGCGCCGCGACTTCATCGCCAACGTCTCGCACGAGCTGCGCACGCCGGTCGCGGTGATCCGCGCCAACGCCGAGACCCTGATCGCCGGCGCCAAGGACGACCCGGCGATCGCCGGCAAGCTGATCGACGGCCTGCACCGCAACGCCGAGCGGCTCGCCCGGATCCTCGCCGACCTGCTCGACCTGTCGCGGCTCGACGCCGGCCAGTACCGCATGGAGCTGTCCGAGGTCGCCGTCGCCGGCGTCATGGACCAGGCGATGACCGCGGTCGAGACCCAGGCCGCGCGGCGCAACGTGACGCTCGCGGTCCACATCCCGGCCGACCTGGCGGTCCGCGCCGATCCCAAGGCGCTCGACCAGATCTTCGTCAACCTGATCGACAACGGCATCAAGTACGGCCGCGCCGACGGCCACGTCAGCATCGTGGCCCGCGCCGACGGCGCCGACGTCCGCATCGAGATCCGCGACGACGGCGCCGGCCTCGCCGACAAGCACCGCGCGCGCGTGTTCGAGCGCTTCTACCGCGCCGATCCCGGTCGGTCGCGCGACGCCGGCTGCACGGGCCTGGGCCTGTCGATCGTCAAGCACCTGGTCGAGAGCATGGGCGGTGACGTCGGCGTCGAGCCCAACCTGCTGCAGGGCAGTATCTTCTGGCTACGCCTGCCCCGGGCAGGTGACCGTGGA
>DASWOO010000826.1:0-9538 GCA_036404335.1 Kofleriaceae bacterium | reverse complement strand
GTCAAGGTCGGGCGGGCGTTCGCGGTGAAGGTCCTGCACTCGCGGCTGCTGCAGGACACCAAGGTCGCGCAGCGGTTCGAGCGCGAGGCCGAGCTGGCCGGCCGGCTGCGCCACGCCAACGTGATCGGCGTGGTCGACGTCGGCGAGTTCGACGGCCTGCGCTACATGGTGTTGGACTTCGCCGAGGGCCCGGACCTGGCGCAGCTCCTGGTCGAGGCGCCGATGCCGCCGGCGCGGATCATCCACCTGGTGCGCCAGCTGCTCGAGGGCCTGTACCACGCGCACGAGCAGGGCCTGATCCACCGCGACTTCAAGCCGGAGAACGTGATCGTCGAGCGCGACAGCCACGGCGCCGAGATGCCGCGCATCGTCGACTTCGGCATCGCGATCCTGCGCGACGGCAGCGACGCGGCCGATAGCCAGGGCCGGCTGACGACCAACGGCCTGGTGCTCGGCACGCCGCACTACATGGCGCCCGAGCAGGCGGTCGCCGATCCGATCGACCACCGGATCGACCTGTTCGCGCTCGGCATCGTGATCTACGAGATGCTGTCGGGCCGGCTGCCGTTCGATGGCAGCGGCGCCGAGGTCGCGCGCGCCAACCTGCTGCTCGACCCGCCGCCGATCGCCAAGCGCGTGCCGCACCTCGAGGTCGATCCGCTGCTCGAGGCGTTCGCGCGCCGGCTGATGGCCAAGAAGCCCAAGGATCGGCCGGCGAGCGCCAAGGCCGCGCGCGAGCTGCTCGATCTGATCGAGAACAACCGGCCGGCGGCGGCGCTGCAGCTCGGCGTCGCGCTCGATCTCGGCGTGCGCGAGGCGCAGGCGACCGAGAGCATGGCGACCCAGCCGCGGCCGCCGATCACGCGCGCGACGCCGGCGCCGGGCGTGCCGATCATGCACGGCGCGCTGTTCGCCGACTACCACAGCGCGCCGCACCAGGCGCCGATGTACGGCGGCTACGAGCAGACGCCGGTGCCGCAGGCGTTCCCCAGCTACGACAGCTCGGGGCCGAACCAGGCGCCGATGCCGATGGCGTACAGCGCGCCGCACCTCCAGGGCGGTCCGCACCCGAGCGCGATGGACCTGCATCCGCAGACGTCGGTGCGGATGGCGCTGACCTGGCCGCCGGGCCAGGAGCCGCCCAAGCGCAAGATGCCGTGGGTGACGATCGGCGTGGTCGCCGGCTCATTGGGCATCGCGCTCGGCGCGATCCTCGCGCTGCCCGGCGCGTCGAAGCCGGCGCCCGTGGCCCCGGTCGCGCCGGTGGCGATGGCCCAGGCGGCGCCGCCGGTCACGCCGCCGGTCGTCGCGCAGCCGCTGCCGCAGGTGACGCCGCCGCCGGCGACCGATCCGCGGCCCGCCACCGAGCCGCGGCCCGCCACCGAGCCGCGGCCCGCCACCGATCCGCAGCCGCCGGCCGCGACCGAGCCCAAGCCGGTGACGCCGATCGGCGACCGGCCGACGACGCCGATCGGCCCGCGCCCGACCAAGCAGGTCAAGCCGACCAACCCGGCGCACCCGACGACGATCACCGTCGAGCCCCACCCGACCGCCGGCTCGGGCTCGCCGGAGCACGTCCAGCCGCACGTCCAACCGCCGAAGCCCACGCCCGCGCCCGCCGCCGCGCGCCGCGTTCCCACCGGCATGACGGCCAACCAGCTGTCGCAGCTCTACGGCGAGGTCGGCCGCTGGGTGTTCGGCCCCGACGCCGCCAAGCTACCCGACTCGCAGCGCCAGGATCTGCAGACCGAGTACCGGCGGATCTCGATCCAGTCGCTGATGGGCGCCGCGCAGCCGGCGCTCAACGCCGCCGCCGCCCAGCTCGACCGCATCGCCGCCCAGCTCGGCCACTGACCGCCGCCGCTCGGCCGCGATCCGCCCGCCGCGATCCGCCCGCCGCGATCCGCCCGCCGCCGCGCTACGGCAGGAACGCGACGAACACGCACGTGTTGGCCTCGCTCGTCTCCGTGCTGCCTCCCGCGAGGGTCAGGCAGACCTGGGTCAGGCCTTGTTTCAGGTTCAACATGAAGCTGGCGAGGCCGTTATCTCCGAAGATCACGTCAGGCCCGCTATCGGTCTTGGGATCGAGGTGGTTGAACAGATAGCTGATCGTGGAGATGTTGCCACGACCACCCTTCGTGCCCCGGAGCATGATCGTCGGCTTGGACTCGCGAAACACGTTGTTGTTGTTGTCGATGATGAAGCTCGGCCCGCGGTGCAGCGTGCCCTGGTCGGGTGCGGCCAGGGTCGGCGCCGTACCTGTCGACGCGTCCCAGCGGACCCGCCCGTTCGCGCCGTTGCCGCCGCCGCCGACGCCCGCGCCGCCGGCGACCGAGATGGGGGACATCGCCATCAGCTGTCCTCCCGCGCGCAGCATGACCAGGCCGCCGGCACCACCGCCCCCGCCACCACCACCGGTACCGAAGCCCGCCGCCGTACCGGCGCCGCCGTTCAGCGTGATCGCGCCGACCGACACGTCCCCGCCCGCGGTCAGCTCGATCAACCCGCCGCCTGCGCCGCCCGCGCCGCCCGCGCCGAGGCCCGACGCGCCGCCGCCACCACCGGGTGACCGACTGGCCGTCTGACCCAGGCCATTGTAATCGACCAGCAACTCGTCGCCCGTACGAGGCCCCGCCGGGCCGGCGCCGTTACCGCTGCCGGCCCCGCCGTCGGTCGCGCAGCCGGCGCCGCCACCACCACCACCACCGGTGTTACCTCCGCCCCCGCCGTTGCAGGCGCCGGCCATGCCGGGACCACCTCCCAGGCAGCCGCCCGCCTGGCCCGCAGGTGCGGTCAAGCCCTTCGCGCTGATCGACGACGTCGCGCGGATGATCGCGCGACGGCTAGCGTAGTCGTAATCGGTCGCCGAGCTGGTGAAGTTGACGTTCGAGGCCAGGGTCACGCGCGAGTACGGCGAGGCCAAGGTAGCGGTGTCGATCGAGGTGACGGTGGCTGCAGGCTCCAGCTCGGCGAGCCCCTGCAGGGCGAGCGTGCCGTGCGCCGTCGAGGTTCCCCCACCCGGCACGTTCTCGGTGACCTGAACGTCGAACTGGATCTTCGCCCCGGCAGGCAGCGTCGGGTCGACGAGCGCGGTGACCGGGATCGCGATCCAGTTGCCGTCCTTCGCGACGATCGGCACGCCGAGCTTGGGGACTGCGCCCGCCGGCTGCGGCGGCGTCGAGTCGATCGGCGCCAGGGTGACTGCGAGGCCATCCGCCACCATGTTGTGGCCGTCGATCACGACCAGCGCCGGCACGCTGCCGCCGTCGCCTTGGCCCTCCAGGATCATCGGCGGGTTGACCCCGGTGACCATCAGCATCGACGGATCGGCGTCGAGGATGATCTCGGCGTCGGCAGGCGGCTCGCTGTGCGACGGGTCGATGTTGCTCGGGTTGTAAATCAACGAGCAGCCTGTGAGCGCAGCCGCGGTAACGAACGCCAGGACTTGCCGCATTGCTCGCAGTATAGGCCAGTTCGCCGGGCCCCTTCGACGAGATCTCGGCAGCTCGCCGATCACCCGTTTCTAACGCCTCGGGCCTTGCGCGCGGGAAGCGGCGCGCGTGGGCCGCGTCACGCGGCCTGGCGATGCGGCCCGCGCGCGATTGTGACGGCCGACTAGCACGACAATCCCACTCAACATCGCGTCGTCGGCGCGATATCAACCAGTGCAGCATTATACAGCACCGTGGCAATCCTCGACGCGCGCGATCCCGCGGCGCGGCGGCTGGATGTACGACTGCGACGCTGCGACCGTCGATGTCGGCGGAGATCTGGGTACGGGCGGCGTGTGCACGCGAGGTGGCACGAGGCCGCGGTGGTCAGATCACCGCCGGGCAGCTGGTACTTCCTGTCTCTTGCGTCGGTCCACGGAACCGGGTGATCGTCTGTCTGCATGGTCAGTTGCCTGCTCTGCTCTTCGCCGCGATCGATCGGAGTGCTGTGCACTTCGCATGGTGTTGCGATCGCCTCGCCCGGAATCACCAGCGAGCAGATCTTCTCGCGGGTTCCCAACCCTGTCGCATCGTTGATCGACGCCTGGGGCGTGGCGCACGCGCTCGCGGATGGGAGCCGCATCGGTCGCGATCCGCGCGTCGATGTCGCGGTGCTCCACGCGTCGGTGTCGAGCGAGCACGCGTCGATGAAGCTACTCAACGGCCGCTGGCAGATCGTGGATAACGCCAGCAGGAACGGAACCGAGGTCGAGGGCTCGCGGATCACCGAGCACGACCTCGCGGGCGGCGCGACCCTGCGGCTGGGCGACGTGAAGTTCTACTTCTGGCCCGATGTTCTGCCCAAGATCGAACCGCCGCGCGGCTCGGGCCGCACCGCGCCGACCCGACGCGACGAGCTGGTGTTCAGCGCCAAGGTCCTCACGCCGCGCGGCCACCAGCTCGACCTGCGCCAGCGGGTCGACGGCGGCGTGCTCCGGATCGGCGACGCCTCGATCGAGCTCGCGGCGATGGAGTTCGGCCTGCTGCAGCTCCTGGTCGAGCGCCGCCGCACCGTGAGCGACTCGGAGCTGGCGTACGTCGCGTGGCACGAGATCGCCGACGCGCTGTCGTTCCGCTCGGTCCAGGCCGACAGTGAGAACGTGCGCGAGCTGGTGCACCGCGTGCGCCGCAAGCTGGCGAGCGTGCACGCCGACGATCTGATCGAGAGCAAGCGCGGCGTCGGCTACCGCCTCGCCGGGGAGCCGGGCTGAGTCATGCGCCTCTCCGTGCTCGGCCTGCTGTCGCTGACCGGCTGCGCCACGATGCTGGCGGGCGGGCCGGACCACGTGCCGGTGTCGACCAACCCGGCGGGCGCCATGGTGTTCGTCGACGGGATGCCGATGGGTCAGACCCCGATGATGCTGACGCTCGATCGCCACCGCTCGTCGGGCGTCGTGCACATCGAGCTGCCCGGGTTCGTGCCGGTGACGCTGGTGCGCGAGAAGGGCGTCAACGGCTGGTTCTGGGCGAACATCTGCTGGGCGTTCTGGCCGATGATCATCGACGCGGTCACCGGCGACATGTTCGCGTTCGACGACGCGCCGATAGCGATCGGCCTGACGCCGGTCGGCGGGTATCCGCAGGATGGCTACCCGCAACAGCCCGGCTATCCGCAGCAGCCGCAGCAGTACCCGCAGCAGCCGCCGCAGTACCCGCAGCAGCAGGGCTACCCGCCGCAGGGCCAGCCGCCGCAGGGCCAGCCGCCGCAGGGCTATGCGCCGCCGCCCCCGACGGCCCCGCCGATTCGCTGACGCCTGGCTGGTGCTCGCCGCGGTCGGCTGCGCGCCGCCGGCGACCCGCGTCGGCGCGCCGTGCACGATGCCGGCGAGCTTCGCGCCGTTCGACGAGCCACGCCCGCCCGCGCCGGCCCCGGCGCCGGCCGACGGCCTGCTCGACACCGCGGTCGCCTGGTACCAGGCGCATGGCCGGAGCCGCGAGCGGCCGGGCATCGGCTGCCCGTTCGCGCCGAGCTGCTCGGCCTATGCGCGCGCGGCGCTGCACGACCACGGCCCGGTGCTCGGCCTCGTCCTGATCTTCGACCGGCTGTTCGTCCGCGAGCACGTGCTCGCCGGCGACTACTATCCGCCGGTGTGCATCGCGCATACGCTGAGGCTCGATGATCGCGTGCCGTAGCGCGCTGGTGCTCGTCGCGCTCGCCGGGGTCGCGCGCGCCGACGCCCCGCCGGATCCTACGAGCGACCCTACGATCGACCCTACGGTCGATCCTGCGTTCGACGCCGCCGTCGACCACCGGCTGCGCGAGCGGCTGACCCGGCTCGCCGAGCGCCACTACGCCGCCGGCGAGTACTACCGCGCGATCTCGGCCTACGAGGAGCTGGCGGTGTTCGGCGACGCCGCGATGGCGCGGTTCGCCGCGATCCGGATCGCGATGAGCTACCACCACGGCCATCAGCTCGACGACGCGGTCGCCGCCTACCGCCGGGCGCTCGCGCTGGCCGGCGAGCCGGGCACCGCGCAGGCGCTGCGCATCCAGCTGGCGCTCGCCCGCGCCGAGCGCAGCCTCGATCAGCCCGGCGCCGACGCGCTCGACGCGATCACCGCCGAGCTCGCCCCGAGCGCGGCCACCGGCAGCCAGCGCGCCCGCGCGCTCGGCGAGCTGGCCCGGCTCGACGGCCTGGCCGGCCACCGCGACGCCGCCCGCCGCGCCGCCGCCGCGCTCGCCACGGCGTGCCTGACGCCGGCCCCGGGCTGCGACCTCGCGCCCCGGCTCGCCGCCGCGCTCGCGGCCCCCCCGGCCGCCCGCCGCGCCCCGTGGCTCGGCCTGGCGATGTCGCTGGTCGTGCCCGGCGCCGGCAGCGTCTACGGCGGCCGGCCCGTCGACGGGATCTACGGCTTCGCGCTGACCACGCTGTCCGGGCTCGGCGCGTGGGACGTCTACGACGGCCACCGCCGGCTCGCAGATCAGCGGGCCGCGTTCTTCGCGCTCGCCGCGCTCGGCGCCGTGTTCTACACCGGCGGCGCGCTGCAGGGCTACGTCGCGGTCGCGCGCCACAACCAGCTCGCCGAGCTCGACGCCCGCCGCGCGCTGTGGGACGCCACCGCCACACCGCTGCCGCTGGACACCACGCCGCCCGCGCCTTGAATCTATACTCCGGCGATGCAGTCCCGCCGAGGCAACCCCACCGCGCGCCGCCGCCGCCAGGTCCGCTGGGCGCGCCGCCTGCGCCGGATCGGCCTCGCGTGGCAGAACGCGCTCGAGATCGCCCGCGCGGGCCGGCTCTCGGCCCCGTACGGCGCGCCGTTCGAGGTCATCCACGAGGAGCGGGTGTACCGGCTGCGGCGCTACGAGCGCACCGCGGTGCCGTCGGCGCCCCAGGCCCCGCTGCTGCTGGTCCCGCCGCTGATGGTGCTGGCCGAGGTCTACGACATCTCGCCCGACGTCAGCGCCGTCGCGTTCCTGCAGCGCGCCGGGCTCGACGTCTGGCTCGTCGACTTCGGCGCGCCCGAGCGCGAGGAGGGCGGCATGGACCGCACCCTCGACGATCACGTCCGCGCGGTGTCCGATGCGATCGCAAAGGTCCGCGAGGTCGCCGGCCGCGACGTCCACGTCGCCGGCTACTCGCAGGGCGGCATGTTCTGCTACCAGGCCGCCGCGTTCCGGCGCGGCCGCGGCGTGGCGTCGATCATCACCGCCGGCAGCCCGGTCGACCTGCACCGGACGCTGCGCGTCGACGAGGACGTCACCGAGCGGCTGCTCGGTGGGCTGCGCTCGGTGCTGGCCTGGCCGCTGTCCAGGACGCCCGGCCTGCCAGGCCTGTTCACCTCGACCGGGTTCAAGCTGCTGTCGGCGCGCAAGGAGCTCGGCCAGCTGCTCGACTTCGTCAAGAACCTGCACGACCGCGAGGCGCTCGAGAAGCGCGAGGCGCGCCGGCTGTTCCTCGGCGGCGGCGGCTTCGTGTCGTGGCCCGGGCCGGCGTTCCGCAAGTTCGTCGACGAGGTCGTCGTCGGCAACCGCCTGGCGTCGGGCGGGTTCGTGATCGACGGCCACACCGTGACCCTGGCCGACCTGACCTGCCCGATCCTGTACTTCGTCGGCAGCCGCGACGAGATGGGCCGGCCGGCCGCCGTGCGCGGCGTGCGCCGGGCGTGCCCCAAGGTCGACACGATGTACGAGGTCCCGCTCAAGGCGGGGCACTTCGGGCTGGTGGTCGGGACCACGGCGCTGACCGTGACCTGGCCGACGATCATCGACTGGATGCGGTGGCGCGAGGGGCTCAGCCCGGTGCCGGCGGTGGCGCTCGATGTCCGCCAGGCGGACGTTCCCGTCACATCCGATGACGACGACGACGACGACGACGATGATGATGACGACGACGATCACAGCGACTTCGAGCTCGCCCGCGAGCTGATCGGCAAGACCGCCGACGTCGTCGTCGAGCGCATCACCGAGCTGTCCGAGGACCTCGGCAACTACCTCGACAACGCGCGCTGGCAGGTGCCGCGGATCGCCCGGCTGCGCAACCTGCAGGACGACTCGCTGATCTCGCTCGGCCGCGCGCTGGCCGATCAGGCGCGCGACATCGGCGACCGCACGTTCTTCCTGTTCCGCGGCCGGGCGTTCACCTACGCCGACGCCAACCGCCGGGTCGACGCCGTGGTCCGCGGCCTGATCGCGTGCGGCGTGCAGCCCGGCGACCGGGTCGGCGTCATGATGAAGTCGCGGCCGAGCCACCTGTCAGTGGTCGCCGCGCTGAGCCGGCTCGGCGCGGTCAGCGTGCTGCTGTCGCCCGCCGTGCCCGACGACCAGCTCGGCCCGGCGCTCGCGCTCGGCGAGGCCGAGATCCTGATCGTCGATCCCGACGGCGCCGCGCGCGCCCGCGCCGCGTGCCGGGCCAGGCTCCTGGTGCTCGGCGGCGTCGGCGAGGTGCCGTGGCAGCCGGGCGCGCGCCGCGAGCTGCCGGCCGGCGCGGTCGACATGGAGGCGATCGATCCGGCGGCGGTCGAGGTCCCGGCGTGGTACGCGCCAGACCCGGGCCGGGCCCGCGACCTGGCGATGATCTTCATCGCGACCTCGCCCGACGAGCCGCCGCGCGCGACCCGGATCACCAACCGACGCTGGGCGTTCGCCGCGCTCGGCGCCGCCGCGGCCGCGACCCTGACCACGCGCGACACCGTGTACTGCTGCCTGCCGCTGCATCACCCGTCGGGCACCCTGGTCGCGACCGGCAGCGCGCTGGTCAGCGGCGCGCGGCTCGCCCTCGCCACCCGGACCGCGCCCGACACGTTCTGGGACGAGGTCCGGCGCTACGGCGCGTCGGTCGTGTACTACGCCGGCGAGATGCTGCGCCGGCTGGTCGACCCGCCGCCGGTGCTCGGCGAGGCCAACAACCCCGTCCGGCTGTTCGCCGGCAGCGGCCTGCGCCGCGACGTGTGGCGCCGGGTCGTGGACCGGTTCGGTCCGGTCGGCGTGCTCGAGATGTACGCCTCGACCGAGACCGGCGCGGTGCTGACCAACGCGCGCGGCAAGAAGCTCGGCTCGGTCGGCCGGCCGCTGCCCGGCAGCCCCGAGGTCGCGGTCGCGGCCTGGTCGTTCACCACGCACGACTTCGAGCGCGACGGCGCCGGCCGCGTGCTGCGCGCCCTGCTCGACGAGCCCGGCATGCTGCTCGCCCGCCTGCCCGACCCGACGCCGACCGGCGCGCGCGTGGTCGGCGACGCGTTCGCCACCGGCGACCGCTGGTACGTCACCGGCGACATCTTCCAGGTCGACACCGAGGGCGACCACTGGTTCCTCGACCGCGCGAGCGCGATGATCCCGACCCGGTTCGGCGCCGTGGCGTCCCGCCGGATCGAGGACGCGCTGTACGACGCCGGGGCCGCGCTGTGCGTCGCCGGTGGCCGGCCCGACCCCGACGACCCGGGCCACGAGCTGCCGGTCGCCGCGATCCAGCTGCCGGCCGGCGCCGTGCCCGCCACCTACGATCTGGCCGGCCTGTCGCGCGCCGTCGTCGGCCTGCCCGAGTACGCCCGGCCGCGCCGCCTGTACCTCGCGACGTCGATCCCGGTCACGGACGGCTACCGCCCGC
>DASWOO010000825.1:0-11205 GCA_036404335.1 Kofleriaceae bacterium | reverse complement strand
AGCAGGGTGCCGGCGCCGATCACCAGCGCGCCCGTGCCCATGATCAGATAGGTGTAGAGCAGGCCCTTGCGGTTGTCCTTGACCGCGTAGAGCAGGGTGAGCACGGCCATCACGCCGAGGCCGATCGGGATCTCGGTGATCGTGAAGATCGACGGATCCTGGCGGTAGCCGAGCTCCTTCCAGATCTCCGACGCGTAGTTGTCGCGGAAGTCGCGGTACGAGGTCAGCGCCAGGTACGTGATCACCAGCGCGATCAGCCCGGGCAGGTTGCGGCGGATGAACGCGCGGCGCTCGGCCTTGGTCATCGGCTCGCGCTCGGTGCGCGCGGCGACGTCGGCCGCGCTCGGCGGCGGCAGGAGCTTGAGCCCGTAGACCGCCAGCGCGAACACCGGCAGGAACATCAGCCCGGTGAGCGCCGGCATCCACGCCTCGCTGATCCCCGCGCCGAGCACCAGCGCGCCGACCGACTTGACCGCCCCGCTCGCCACCACGTACGCGCACGACAGCCCGGCGCCGAGGACCTCGCTCGTCCGCCGGCCCTCGAGGAAGCTGAACACGATGCCCCACACCGTCCCGAGCGGCAGCCCGTTCAGGAACAGCGCCACGATCTTGCCGCCCGGCGGCAGCACCGCGAACAGGAGCAGCGCCGCCTCGGCCCACGCGATCAGCGCGATCAGCGTCCACGCCCGCCGCCCCGGCGGCAGCTCGCTGTTGAACTTGACCCCGACCAGCTTCGACGTCGCGTACCCGGCGATCTGGCTGATCACCAGCCAGCCCTTGAGCTTGACCCCGGCGAACGCCACCCCGTCGTACGCCGCCGCCGCGAACGGCTTGCGAAAGCTGTACATCGCAAAGTACGTCGCGAACGCCATCACGACCGCATACGTCGCGAATAGCGCCGGCGACGCCCGCTCCAGCCAGCGCGTCACGCGATGCGCCTGCGGCATGAACCCGGCGCCGACTACTGCTGCTGCGCGTTGTTGTGGCGGCGCAGGAAGGTCGGGACGTCGAGCTCGCTGTCGGTGTCGATCTCGCCGGACAGGACGGCCTTCATGCTGGGGCGCGACTGGGCGCGCTTGCGGTCGGGCTGGACGAGCGGGGTGCCGTCGACCGGCGAGGGGCCGGAGCCCGAGGCCATGCGCGAGTCGGCGTCGGGGATCGGGTCGGCGAGGTCGGCGAGGGCCTGCTCGACCGCGGTGAGCTCGCCGGTGTCGGGGCGATCCCAGTCGATGTTGATCTCGGGCTCCTCGACGAGGGTCGCGGCGCGGCGGGCGAGCGGCGCCGGGTACTCCTTGGTGACCTGGCTCGAGATGCTGTAGGGCAGCGAGGTCTGCGGGCCCGGCGGCGCGGTCTGGGCGCGGCGCGCGGCCGGCATCGGCGCGGCGACGTGGCGATCGGTGTTGGGCACGACCACCGCGGCCTTGCCGATGTTGTTGAAGCCGGTCGCGATCACGGTGATCCGGACCTCTTCGGACAGGTTCGGGTCGATCACCGAGCCGAAGATGATGTTGGCGTCCTCGTGGGCGGCCTGCTGGATCAGCGACGACGCCTCGTTGACCTCGTGCAGGGTCAGGTCGGGGCCTCCGGTGATGTTGATCAGGATGCCGGTCGCGCCGTCGATGCTGACGTCCTCGAGCAGCGGCGAGCTGATCGCGGTCTCGGCGGCCTCGGTCGCGCGGCGCTTGCCGGTGCCGATGCCGGTGCCCATCAGGGCGCGGCCCTGGCCGCTCATGATCGTGCGGACGTCGGCGAAGTCGACGTTGATGAGCCCGGGGACGGTCATCAGGTCGCTGATGCCCTGGACGGCATTGAGCAGGACCGAGTCGGCCTTGCGGAACGCCTCGACCATCGAGGTCTGGGCGCCGACCAGCGCCAGCAGGCGGTTGTTGGGGATGACGATCAGGGTGTCGACCGCGGCCTCGAGGCGCTCGATTCCCTCGACCGCCTGGCGCGCGCGCTTCTTGCCTTCGAACCCGAACGGCTTGGTGACCACGCCGACGGTGAGCGCGCCGCAGTCGCGGGCGATCTGGGCGATCACGGGGGCCGCGCCGGTGCCGGTGCCGCCGCCCATGCCGGCGGTGACGAACACCATGTCGGCGCCGGAGATCAGGTCGGCGATGCTCTGCATGCTCTCTTCCGCAGAGCGGCGGCCGACCTCGGGGTTGGCGCCGGCGCCCAGGCCCTTGGTCAGGGCGTTGCCGAGCCGGATCTTGTGGGGGGCCATGTTGGCGTCGAGGGCCTGCATGTCCGTGTTCGCCACGACGAACTCGACCCCATCGAGGTTGCCGCTGATCATGGTGTTGACAGCATTGCCGCCACCACCACCGACGCCGATAACGAGGATCTTCGCGTGACTGACGTCGTCGAATTCGATGAGTGCCATGGTCTGTAACTCCCCCTGGTAGGGCCCATATGAAAGTGATGGATCCATGGGGGCAACTTTTTCATCGCCGGCGTCGAAGATTTCTTGCGATCGGCGCGCGTCCGGGCATTTTTCAGTCCTCGTCGCTGCCGGGGCGGTGGCGATGCCAGTCGACGCCGAGCTTGCGCATCCGGGCACGCAGCGTGTGCGGGTTGATCTGGAGCTTGCGCGCGGCGCCGAACGGGCCGTCGATCCGGCCCTGGCAGGCGGCCAGCGCGCGCTCGATGTGGCGGCGGATGACGTCGTCGAGCGGCTCGATGTCGTCGGCGGCCGGCTCCGTGGCGATCGCCGGCGCTGCGGGCGCGGGCGCCGGTGCGATCGCTGATCGCGGCTCGGCGATGCGGGCCGTGCGCGGGGTCAGGTTCAGCGCGCGGGCGATGTCGATGCGCCGGCCCTCTCCGAGCAGCACGGCGCGATCGATCACCGTGGCCAGCTCGCGGACGTTGCCGGGCCACGAGTAGTCGGCCAGCAGCTCGAGCTCGTAGAGCTCCAGCTCGACGGGCGGCAGCTGGAACCGGCGGGCGGCGCGGGCGGCGAAGTGGTGCGCGAGCTCGGCGAGATCGCTGGCGCGCTCGCGCAGCGGGGGGATCACGATCGGGAACGCCGAGATCCGGTAGAACAGGTCCTCGCGAAACTTGCCGGTGTCGACCATCGCGGCCAGGTCGCGGTGGGTGGCGGCGACGACGCGGACGTCGACCGCGAGGGTCTGCGCGCCGCCGACGCGGACCAGCTCGCCCTCCTGCAGCACGCGCAGCAGCCGGACCTGCGCGGCGGGCGCCAGCTCGGCGATCTCATCGAGGAACAGGGTGCCGTCGTGGGCCTGCTCGAACCAGCCCTTGCGCTGGGCGATCGCGCCGGTGAACGAGCCGCGCTCGTGTCCGAACAGCTCGGAGTCGACGAGCTCGGACGACAGCGCGCCGCAGTTGACCCGCCAGAACGGGCCGTCGCAGCGCGGCGAGCCGTCGTGGACGATGCGCGAGACGACCTCCTTGCCGGTGCCGGTCTCTCCGAGCAGCAGCACCGGGAGGTCGCTGGGCGCGACCATCGCGACCCGCTCGAACACCGAGCGCAGGCCGGTCCGCGCACCGATGACAACGCCGTCATCGTCCATCGTGCGCGAGAATAGCGCAAATATGCTCGAAATCTGCGAGCCGGCGCTACCAGCCGGGACGAGCTCGCGACATCTCGCCGAATCAGCAACGCATTCAGTAGGTTAGAAAGTGAGACGAGTGGCACGCCGCGCGCACCATGACAAGCCGTGCTCAGCAGTGCGGTTGGCTCGTGTCTCGATGTCTGCGGCGTCGATCTGTCGAGCGTCCTGGGTGGTCTGGCGCGCGAGCGCGGCGGGGCGCTGTGCAGCCAGGCCCGATTCGTGGCCGGCGACCACTATCACCGCGAGCTGGTCCATCACGCGCCCGGCCTCGAGGTCTGGCTGCTGTCGTGGTTGCCGGGGCAGGTCTCGCCGATCCACGATCACGGCGGGGTGATCACGGTGACGACCGTGCTGTCGGGGCGGTTGTTCGAGGAGCGGTTCGAGCGCACCGGCTGCGGCCGGCTGGTGCGGCCGAGCTGGTCGAACACGCGGGTCGCCGGCGAGATCGATCCGATCGACCCGAGCGAGATCCACCGGGTCACGCCGGTGGTGCCGACGGTGACCCTGCACCTGTACGCGCCGGGCTGCGCGGATGGCGCCGTCTACGAGACGGCGCTCGCGTCGTAGCCGCGCGGCGGTTACTTGGCCGCGGGGACGGCGGAGCCGGCCGGGGCCGGAGCGGCCGAGCCGTCGTTCGGAGTCGAGCCAGTCGCGGGAGCGGCCGAGCCGGCTGCGGGGACGGCCGAGCCAGCCGCGGGGACGGTCGAGCCAGTCGAGCCAGCCGCGGGAGCGGCGGAGCCAGCCGCGGGAGCGGCGGAGCCAGCGACGGGAGCGGCGGAGCCAGCGGCGCCAGCGACGGGGGCGGCGCCGGGCACCTGCAGCGTCACGGTGGCGCCGTCGGTGAGCCCGGCGTCGGCCGGGCAGCTGATCTTGATCGACGTCGGCGTCTTGTCGGCGACGTTGCAGGTGGCGGTCGTGCCACCGGCGGTCACGACGACCGAGGTCGCCGCGGCGAACGGCGCCGTGTCGAGCTCGAACGTGGCGGTCGGCTGCGGGTCGCGCTCGAGCTTGCCGATCACGTCGTCGGGGCTGACCTTGACGCCATTCTTGACGGCTGGGGTGAACTTGCCGTCGTGGCCGGCCGGCATCGCGTAGCCGTTGAGCTCGACCTTCTTCGCCGCGATCTGCGCGCGCTTGGCGTCGAGCTGCTTCTTCTTGTCGTCGAGATCGGGCGCGCTGGCCTTGGCGGCCAGGTCGACCTGGTCCGACAGCTTCTTCTCCTCGCGGCCGAGCGCGCTGAGCTGGGCCTCGATCGGCCGGTCGCCGGTGATCCGGACGATCACCTCGTCGGCCTTGACCTGCTTCTCGCCGACGATGGTCTCGATCGCGCCGGCGTGCACCGGCTTGATGTCCTCGGCGTCCGGCGCGGCCAGCGCGACCTTGGCGGTCGGCGCGGGCGGCGGGGCAGGCGTCGGCGGCGCGGCCGGCACCGGCGTGTTCGCGCCGGTCGTGGCCGGTCGATCCGTCGTGTCCGTGCTCTTCTGCAGCACGAGCTTCCAGACCGCGAAGCCGATCGCGCCGAGCACGATCAGGACGATCAGCGCGATCAGCACCGGGCTGACCCGCGACTGCGGCGCCGGCGGCGCGGTCGGCGCCTTTTCGGCGATGACCGGCTGCTTGGGCAGCTCGACCGGCGGCCGGGCGACCGGCTCCTTGGCGGGCTCGGGCTTCTTGGCGGCTACGGGCTCGGGCTGCTTGGCGGGCTCGGGCTGCTTGGCGGCTACGGGCTCGGGCTGCTTGGCGGGCTCGGGCTCGGGCTGCTTGGCGGCGACGGGCTCGGGCTGCTTCTCGGGCCGGACCTGGACCGCGACCGGCTGCTTGGTCGGCTCGGGCTGCTTGGCAGCGACGGGCTCGGGCTGCTTGGCGGGCTCGGGCTGCTTGACGGGCTCGGGCTGCTTGGCGGCGACGGGCTCGGGCTGCTTGGCCGGGCGAGGCGCGGCCAGCTCGGCGGCGAGCTCGGGCGGGACCTCGACGGCCGTCATGATCTTCGACTGGCGGACCGCCTCGGCGACGTCCTCGCGACCGACGCCGAACTGATCGGCGAGGTTGATCGAGACATCGCTGACCTGGGGCGCCGGGGTCGGCCGGGCCGTGCGGGTCGAGGCCCCCGGCGCGCCGAGCGTGATCTCTTCCATCTGCTCCGACGACCGGCGCGGCTGCTGGCCGGCACCCGGGGCGCCGAGCTGAACCTGCTCGGCAGGCTTGGCCGGGGCGGGCGGCGGCGTGAGCGGACCTGCGCCCGGGGCGCCGAGCTGGACCTGCTCGGCCGGCGCGATCGGCGGCTTGCCGGTGACGACGCCCGCGGCGAGCTCGGGGCTGGCCGCGCCGGCATCCGAAGCCGCCGACGCGATGAACCCGAGATCGCCGAGCGTGGCGATCACCGCGCGGACCTCGTTGGCCGACGGCGACAGCCCCAGCTCGTCCTGGGCCCACTTGACGATGCCGGGGACATCGCGCTCGCCGTCCATCCCGCACGCGAGCGAGTACTCGACCTCGTAGAACCGGAACAAGCTCCCGCTGTCCGGGTCCATCACGTCGATGAACTTGGTCCCTTGCTCCTCGACGACCTCCGCGAACAGATCCTCGCGAAACCGCGGGCGATCCATTCGCGAACGATCGTTGCTCGCGCCGGCAGCAAGCATCATCCGCCCTTTCGCAGCTCGGTCAGCACGAGCTTGGCGACCGCCTTCAGCGTGTCGAACACGCCGATGCCCTTGGGCGCGACGGCCTCGAAGCTGGGGACCTTGGTCGGGTTGAGCGCTTCCTCGAGCTCGTCCATCGGGATCGCGTTGGGCAGATCCCGCTTGTTGTACTGGACGACGTACGGAAGCTTGTCGAGATCGTAGCCCTGCTCCTGCAGGTTCTGGCGCAGGTTGTCGAGCGACTCGATGTTCGCTTCCATGCGCTCCATCTGGGAGTCCCCGACGTAGACCACGCCGTCGACGCCCTTCAGGATCAGCTTGCGGCTGGCGTCGTAGAACACCTGGCCGGGCACCGTGTAAAGGTGGAAGCGCGTCTTGAAGCCGCGGATCTCGCCGAGCGACAGCGGCAAGAAATCGAAGAACAGCGTGCGCTCGGTCTCCGTGGCGAGCGAGATCATCTTGCCCTTCGCCTCGGGATTGGTCTTGTTATAGATGTACTGAAGATTCGTCGTCTTTCCACACAGCCCGGGGCCGTAGTAGACGATCTTGCAGTTGATCTCGCGCGACGAGTAATTGATGAAGCTCATGGGTGGGTCGCCGCGCTAGTCGTTGAAGAGATTGTCGATGTCGTCGTCGGTGATCTCGGAGAACACCGACGGCTGGCCGGAGCCGCTCGCGCTCTTCTTGACCATGACGTCGAGGACCGTCGTCAGCTCGGCCGCGGCCTTGCGTACGCGTAGTCGTACCAGACCCAGCGAGCTACGCTCGTCGAACAGGACGACGAGGATGACCCGCTGGCCCACGATCGAGATGTGGACGTTGGTCTTCTCTCCCTCGTGGAACTGGCCGGCGAACTCGCGTTCGGCGAGCAGCTGGGCGATGCCGCCGGTGGCGGCGACATTGCCTGCGGTGAGGGAGGACAGCGACGTGACGTCAAGCGTCTGCGTATCACCCGCCTGCGCGATCGCCTGCCCGTTCTTGTCGATAACGAGCACTGCCTTCGCATTCGAATCTCGATGAAGGATCTCGCAGATACTATTGATCTGCTGCAGCTCCTCCTCGTACATGACGAGCTGTTGGATCATCGCGCCTTGGCTCCTAGAAACACGACCGGCTGACCAGCTTCCCCGAGCACGCAGGGCTACCCGCCGTCGAGTCACGGTAGCAACCCACCAAAAATCGTTCAACGTTTTGGCCCACCTAAGCGACGGCCAAAAGCAGGTTCCGACGGAAACGATCGGGTCCCTGGGCCTACATGGACGCCCGGCCAGCGAGCGCCCGGGCGATGGTGGCCTGGTCAGAGTATTCGAGCTCACCGCCGACCGGCAGGCCGGTGGCGATGCGAGATACCTGGACGCCGAGCGGCTTGAGCGTGCGCGCGATGTACATCGCGGTGGCCTCGCCGTCGACGGAGGGGCTGGTCGCGATGATGACTTCTCGCACGCCGTCCGCGCCGGGAGTGGCTGGGGCACCGTCGCCGGCCGGCCCGGATGGCGTGCCACTCCCGACGCGTCGGACCAGCTCGGCCAGCCGCAGGTCGTCGGGCCCGATCCCCTCGAGCGGGGACAGGAGGCCGTGCAGCACGTGGTAGCGCCCCCGGAAGTGGCCGCCGCGGTCGATCGCGATCAGGTCCGACGGGGTGGCGACCACGCAGATGGTCGCGGCGTCGCGCCGCGGGTCCGTGCACATCGCACACGGGTCATCCTGGGTCATGTTCATGCAGACCGAGCACAGCCGGATCTTGTCGGTGGCGTCGATCAGCGCCTGCGCGAGGTCGCGGATCTGCTGGCGATTCGACCGGACGAGGTGGAACGCCAGGCGGGTAGCGGTCTTCTCGCCGATGCCCGGCAGGCGAGCCAGCTCCTGCACCAGTCGCCGGATCGGGTCGGCCATCGTCGTGGTCCGCGACCGCCGAGCCTAGAAGCTCGGCATGCCGGGCATGCCGGCCATCGGGCCCATGACCTGGGCCATCTTGTCCTTGCTGGTCTCGCGGACCTTGGTCGCGGCCGCGTTGACCGCGGCGGTGATCAGGTCCTCGAGCATGCCGATGTCGTTGGGATCGACGACGGACTTGTCGAGCTTGATCCGGACGACCTCGAACTGGCCGTTGACCGTGGCGGTGACGAGCCCGCCGCCCGCCGTCCCGTCGGCGGTCATCTTGGCCAGCTCTTCCTGGGCGCGCTGCACGTCGCCCTGGAGCTTCTGGGCCTGCCGCATCAGCGCGTTGATATCGGGCATCTTTCCGTTAGACATCGGTCTTGATCTCCTTGATCTGAGCGCCAAAGGTCTGGAGCACGTACTTCGTCGTCGGGTGGGCGCGCGCCTCGGCCTCGCGCTTGCCGCGCTCGATGGTCTTGGTCTCGCGGGTGGTCTCGACCAGCGACCGCGCGCCGGCCGCCTGCGATTCGGTCGCGTCGAGCAGCCGGATCTGGATCTTGAGGCTCTTGAGCGCGACCGGGCTCATCGCGCGGATCACGCTGCGCAGCTCGTCGGCCCAGTCCTTGGCCATGTCGCCGGTCGAGTGGTGATCGGTGGTGAAGCCCAGCTCGAGCAGCTCGGCGGTCCACGCCAGGACGCGGGCCTGCTCGAACGTGCCGGTCAGCGACATCTTGCGCTGCTTCTCGAGCTCGGCGAGGACGACGGTCCACGCGTTGAGCGCCTCGCGCTGATCCCGCGGGATCGGGATGAGATCGCCGGTCGCGGGGCCCGATCCCGAGGCGGTGCCGCTCGGCTGCGGCACGGCGCCCGACGGCTCGAGCGACGGCCGCGAGCTCGGGGCGGCCTGCGGCGGCGACGCAGCCGGGCGGGGCGGCGAGGCAGCTTGCGTGGCGGCGGGTCGGGGCGCAGCGGCGGGCGGCTGCGGCGGGGAGGGCGGCGGCGGGGCGGCGGGTCGGGGCGCAGCCATCGGGGCGGCGGCGTGCTGCGGCGGGGTGGCGGGGCCGGGCGTCACGGCGGCGTGCTGCGGCGGGGCGGGCGGCGGCGGGGCCGTGCTCGTGCTCGGGCTCGGCGCAGGCTCAGCGCTGCGGGGCGGGCGGCTCGGCGCCGTGGAGGCGGCCGGGCGCGCGGGGGTCGGGGCTGGCGTCGGCGCCGGCTTGCTGCCGCCGCCGCTGCTACCCCCGGCGGTGCGCGGGGCCGGCCGCACGCCGCCGGCGAGCCGGCCCTCGAGCTCGCCGAGCCGGTCGATCAGATCGCCGAGCGGCACCAGCGGCTCGACGGTGGCGACGTCGATCAGCGCGCAGTCGAGCACCAGCCGCGGCTGCAGCGTCTTGCCGAGCTCGTCGCAGCAGCGCAGCATTCGCTCGAACATCTGCGTCGTCCGCGACCGGGGCATCGCCGCGGCCTCGGCGGCGAGCTCGGCGAGCTCTTCCTCCGTCGCGTCGATCAGCCCGGCGCGGCCCGGGGCGACCTGCAGCACCGAGAGGTCGCGCAGGTAGCGCACGATCGCGCGGGCGAGCTGGACCTCGTCGACGCCGCGCTCGATCGCCGCCTCGACCGCCGCGAGCGCCGCGCCGGCATCGCCGCCGGCGAGGGCTTGGACCAGGGTGCGGGTCAGCGAGCGGTCGGCGACGCCGAGCACCTCGGCGACGTGGCGCTCGGTCATCGTCGCCTCGCCGACGTACGAGATCAGCTGGTCGCACAGCGACAGCGCGTCGCGCACGCTGCCGCCCGACTCGCGGACGATCAGGCTGACCGCGCCGGGCTCGATCGCCAGCTGCTCCTTGACGAAGATCGCCGACAGGTGCTGCGCCAGCCGCGACGCCGGCACGAGCTTGAAGTCGTAGCGCTGGCAGCGCGACAGGATCGTGTTGGGCAGCTTGTGCGGCTCGGTCGTGGCGAGCACGAACGTGACGTGCGGCGGCGGCTCCTCGAGGGTCTTGAGCAGCGCGTTGAACGCCTCGGTCGTGAGCATGTGGACTTCGTCGATGACGTAGACCTTCTTGCGCAGGACCGCGGGCTGGTAGCGAACGGCCTCGGTCAGGTCGCGGATCGCGTCGATGCCGCGGTTCGAGGCGCCGTCCATCTCCTGGTAGTCGGTGGCGCTGCCGTTGTTGATCGAGACGCAGGCGGTGCACGCGCCGCACGGCTCGCCGCTGGCGCCGCGCTGCTCGCAGTTGAGCGCCTTGCCGACGATGCGGGCGAGCGTGGTCTTGCCGCAGCCGCGCGGGCCGCAGAACAGGAACGCGTGGTGGACGCGCTCGGCCGCGAACGCGTTGCCGAGCGTGCGCGTGACGTGCTCCTGGCCGACGACCTCGGAGAACGTCGTCGGGCGATACTTGCGGGCGAGGACCAGGTACGACATACCGACGCGCCTCGGACTATACCCCCAGGGGCTGTCGTCGGCGACGCGGCGGACGCTACAACGCCAGGGTTTCGCAGATCTGCTTGGCCTGGATGATCGTCTGGTCGCGGTCGTCGCCGAGCCGGCTGGAGTCGGCGTCCTTGTAGAGCGAGCCGTAGCAGATCAAGCGCTTGCCGCCGTACAGCACGACGTAGCGGAACGCCGGCGCACCGCTGGCGTCGGCGCCCTCGAGGAACCACGCCCCGCCGCGCTGCCGGTCCTTGATCTCCCCGGTCATCTGGCGAGTGTCCTGGAGGTACTTCTTGTAGGCCTCGCGATCGGCGGGCGCCTTGGCGTCGTCGTAGCCGTAGTGGAACGCGAACGTCTTGGTGGTCTGCGTGCCCTTGATCCGGACGACGTACTGGAACGTCGCCGGCTCGTCGACGTCGCGGTCCCAGTTGGGCAGGAGCGACAGCTTGATCGCCGACATCTCGGGCGTCAGCTTGACCACCTTGGGCGGTGGCGCGATCGCCGGCGCGGCGGCCTTGGGATCCGGCGTCGCGGCCTTTGGATCGGGCGTGGTCGGCGCGGGCTTGGTGCCGCCCGCCGCGGGCTTTGGGTCGGGGGTGGCCGGCTTTGGATCGGGAGTGGCCGGCTTTGGATCGGGGGCGTCGGGCTTGGCGGCCGTCGGCTTGGGATCGGCGACCGC
>DASWOO010000824.1:0-4324 GCA_036404335.1 Kofleriaceae bacterium | reverse complement strand
GTCGCGGCGATCTTGCTGATCGCGATCCTCGCCGGCCACTGCTAGGCGTGCCGCGGCGGTAGCTTCGTGGCAGGATGCGCGCGATGTCGCGCTCCAAGGTCGCCGTCGTCCGGGTCCGCCCGGATCACATCCTCGAGGATATCGATCGCCTGCACGAGCTCGCCGAGGTGACGACCGCGCTCGCGCCCGGCGCGCCGACGATCCTCAAGGACAACATCTCGTGGCACTTCCCGTTCCCCGGCGCCAACACCACGCCGTGGCAGCTCGAAGGCACGACCCGGAGCCTGGCGGCGCGCGGCTACACCGATCAGGTGTGCGTGCAGAACAAGACCGTGGTGACCGACGCGTTCAAGGGCGAGGATCTCAACGGCTACGTCCCGGTGTTCCAGAAGTACGGCATCCCGGTCCGCTACAACTTCAAGCCCGAGGACATGACCTGGTCGGTGTACAAGCCGCGCGCCAAGATGCGCGTGCTCGACACGATCTTCCCCGAGGGCATTCAGATCCCGGACGCGTTTCACGGCGCCAACATCGTCCACCTGCCGACGGTGAAGTGCCACATCTACACCACGACGACCGGCGCGATGAAGAACGCGTTCGGCGGCCTGCTCAACACGCGCCGGCACTACACGCATAGCTGGATCCACGAGACCCTGGTCGACCTGCTGGCGATCCAGAAGGAGATCCACGCCGGGCTGTTCGCGGTGATGGACGGCACGACGGCGGGCGATGGCCCGGGGCCGCGCACGATGCGGCCGGTGATCAAGGACGTGATGCTGGCGTCGGCCGATCAGGTCGCGATCGACGCGGTGTCGGCGTCGATGATGGGCTTCGACCCGATGAGCCTGCCGTACATCAAGCTCGCCGACGAGGCGGGCCTGGGCCACGGCCGGCGCGAGGACATCGAGATCGTCGGCGACACCGCGCTCGCCGATCAGCGCTGGGGGTTCTCGGTCGGCGACAACGGCGCGTCGATGGTCGGCGACGTGATGTGGTTCGGCCCGCTCAAGCGGTTCCAGAAGCTGTTCTTCCACACGCCGCTGGTCAACCTGTTCGTGCTCGGCTCGGAGGCCTATCACGACTACTACCGGTGGCCGCTGCGCGACCGGAAGATCTTCGAGCAGTGGAAGGCGACGACCCACTGGGGCCAGCTGTTCCAGCGCTACCAGGCTGAGGGCACGCTCGCTGCGCCGGCCCACGCGGTCCGGGCGCCCGCCTAGCTATCGTCGAGGATCGCGCGCAGCTTGTCGACGGCCTGGGCGTGCAGCCGGCTCGCCCACGACTTGGACATCCCGAGCTCGGCGCCGGCCTCGAGCAGGTTCTTGCCCTCCCAGTAGTGCAGGGTCATCAGCCGGCGCTCGCGCTCGGGCAGCTTGGCCAGCGCGTCGCTCAGCCGGCGCGCGAGCTTGCCGGTGTCGAGCTGGCGATCGAGGTCCGGCGTCTCGCCGACGTCGAAGCCGCGGTCGCGCATTGCCTCGAGCGAGGTGACGTACATCGTCCGGATCGCGGACATCGCCTGCTGCACGGCGCGCAGCGCGTCGCCGCCGCTCGCCGGGGCCGCGCCGCGCTGGGCCGCGCCGGTCGCGCGCTCGCCCTGGTTCTCGAGGTAGTCACTCGCGGCGCGCAGCGCGACCAGCTTGGCCCACGTCCGGCGCGGCAGCTGGGTCGCCTTGCGCAGGCCGTCGATGATCGAGCCGTTGACCCGATACCACGCGAACGTCGCGAACGTCGCGCCGCGGTCCGGCTCGTAGCGGGTCGCGGCCTCGGCGAGCCCGGCGTTGGCGAGCGCGACCAGCTCGTCGAGCTGGATGTAGTCACGTACGCGCGGATAGATCATCGCGGCCGCTCGCCGGGCGAGATCGAGGTGGCGCTCTACTAGCTGCGCGCGCTCACGACCATCCACGCGCCGAACGTACCGCAACCCGGGGCGTTCCTGATACGTTGGACGGCGTGGGTCTGTTCACGCGGCTGGGCGATGCCGAGCTCTCCGACATCGCCGCGGCGTTCGGCCTCGGCGCGATCCAGCGGGTCCAGCCGATCCTGGCCGGGACGATCAACTCGAACTTCGTGATCGAGACCGGCGCCGCCGAGGATGCTTCGGATCGCGCCTCGTGGTTCATCCGGGTCAACGAGGGTAAGGCCGAGCCCGACGTCGCGTGGGAGGCGGACCTGGTCGCCGCGCTCGCCGGCCAGGGCGTCGCCACGCCGCCGCCGATCGCCGCGCGGGACGGCAAGCGGTACGCGCCGCTGCCCGGCACCGGCAAGTGGGTCAGCGTGTTCCCGTGGCGGGTCGGCCGCCACCTCGGCTCCGACGAGGTCACCGCCGAGATCGCCGGGCAGCTCGGCGGCGTGCTCGCCGGCCTGCACCTCGCCGGGCTCGCGCTGCCGCCGGCGCTGCGGCGGACCAGCATCTACGACCACGCCCACCTCGTCGCGCGCTACCACACGTTCGCGGGTCACGCCGATCCCGCGCTGGGCCACGCGATCGCGATCCTCGGCGAGGAGCTGGCGTTCGCCGGCGAGCACGCGGCGATCCGCGCCGCGGCGACCCACGGCATCATCCACGGCGATCTGTTCCGCGACAACGTCCTGTGGGGCGCCGGGCCCGGCGCCGGGATCACCGCGGTGCTCGACTTCGAGCAGGCCTCGGGCGGCAGCCTGGTCTACGACCTGGCGGTGTGCCTCAACGACTGGTGCTGGACCGGCATACCCCGGCTCGACGTCGCCGGCGCACTGCTCGCGGGCTACCAGCGCGTGCGGCCGCTGACGCAGGCCGATCGCGAGGCGCTGGTTATGGAAGTCCGGGCCGCCGCGGCGCGGTTCACGATCACGCGCATCACGGATGTCTATTTGGCAAAGGTCTACAACCCCGATAAAGACTTTCGTGCCTTTCTGGCGCGCTGCGAAGCATGGCGGGGCCCGGCGCTTGGCCAACTTAGCTCGCTGTTGTAGCGTCACCGCGCCTGGCGTATCTCCTGCAATCGCCGGCGGTGTTCCCATGAAACGTCTGATCCTCTCAGCGGCGATTCTGTCGGCGGCGGCTTGCGCGCATCAAGTCACGTACGTCGCGGGCACCAAGGTGCCGTACTCCGAGATGAACAAGTCGGTGCTCGACGCGTGCGAGGAATATCGCCTCGCGGTCGAGCGCGGCGATGCCGACGCGCTGATGCTGATGGCGCACAAGCAGTACTGGGAGGACAGCGGCACGCCGTCGGGCAGCGATGACTACGGCATCGAGGGCCTGCGCAACGTGCTGCTGACCCGGCTGCAGAAGGCCAGCGACATCCGCTACTCGCTGCGCTACGTCGCCGTCCACCAGCAATGCAGCAGCGCGCTCCAGCCCGGCTGCCGCGCCGCGGTCGACGTGCTGATCGACGCTAGCTTCACGATCCCCAACGCGCTCGGCCGGCCGCAGCGCCCCGACAAGCGCGATCAGAACCAGCTCGTCCTCGAGTGGGACGGCCACCGCTGGCTGTTCCTCAGCGGCATGTAGCGCGCTACGGCGCGGCGACGGGTTTGCCCGCGTCGAAGTCGAGCCGGTGCCGCCAGTCGTCGGCGAGCAGGTGATCGGCCGTGGTCGTCGCCGGGCCGCGCAGGCTGGCGATCGCGCGCTCGACCCCGGCGGCGTCGTGGCCGTGGTACGCCGCGATCGCCAGGCGGCGGGCGGCGTTGCGCACGAACGGCAGGCCGGGCAGGCCGAGCGCGATCGCCTGGGTCAGCTCGGCGGCCGCGTCGGCCCAGTGGTCCTTGAGCGTGTGCTGCAGGCCGAGCAGGTAGTGCGCGAAGCCCAGGCCCGGCTCGGCGGCGACCGCCCAGCGCGCGAGCTCGGCGGTGTCGAGCGCGGCGGGCGCGAAGAAGTAGAGGAGCAGCGGCTCGGCCGCGGCGCCGTGCTGGTCGAGCGCGAACACCTCGGCGTCGAGCTGGCGGCGCTCGTTGGAGTCGATCGGCAGCGCGGCGGCCTCGCGGATCCGGGCCTCGACCGCGGCGCGATCGCCGCGCCCGGCGGCCTCGCGCGCGAGCCGCTCGAGGACCTCGACGCGCAGGGTCGAGGTCACGCGCTCGGCGTCGGCGGCCAGCGCGGTCCACAGCTCGACGCCGCGCGCGCGATCGATCGGCGTGCCGGCGGCGTAGAGGTCGGCCAGCTCCAGCCGGTAGCGCGGCTCGTCGGGCGACTGGCCGCAGATGCCCCGCACCAGCTCGATCGCGCCCTGGCGATCGCCCTGGCCCAGCGCCCGCGCGGCGGCGGCGCGGCGCGCGGCGATCGCGTGTGGACACGGCCGGGCGAACACGCTGGTGCCGCGGAACCGCTCGCGCTGAGCCTCGG
>DASWOO010000823.1:0-1635 GCA_036404335.1 Kofleriaceae bacterium | reverse complement strand
GCGGTTTGCCTGGAACGGCCCGTCGTCGATGTCCAGACCCTTGAACAGCCCGGCGAGCCGGCCGCTCGCCACGGCGCGGTCGCCGAGCTCGAAGTACTCGGTGCTGACCTTCCAGCCGCCCTTGGCCTTGCGGTCGCGGGTCCGGGTCGCCTCGACCGCCACGGGGCCGGCGGTCACCCGGCTGATCGCGCGGATCGCCTTGTTGGCATAGTGGACGATGACGTCGTCGACCCGCAGCTCGCGGATCCGGACGTAGGCGCCGCGATCGGCGCCCTTCTTGTCGCCGGGCGGCGCCCACAAAAAGCCCCCGACGCTCTCGTAGTCGTAGCTGGCACCCTGGTTGACCCACCACACCGAGCGCGGCGGCCGGGCGCGCCAGGCCTCGAGCTGGACGGTCGCGAACCCGAGCGCGGCCAGCGCCGGCAGCGCGCCGCGCAGGTAGCCGATATCGGCGCCGTCCGCGCCGGTCGCGAACATCCAGACCTGGCGCACCGGGTACAGCCGTCCAGCGTGCTGGACCGCCCACGACGCCGGTGTCTCGCGCCGCTCCCAGTCATGCCACATCGAGCTCGGGCGCAGCTCGGTATCGAACTGCGCCAGCGCCGCCAGCACCCGCGCCCTGGACACTTCGGGGTTCACGCCGGTCATCGTACTGGACGCCGCCGCGACCGACAATGAAACTGCAGTAGCATCCGCGCATGCCTTCGACTGGCATTAATCGGTCCGGCCTCGCCGACGAGCCCACCCTGCGCGCGGAGCTGACGGCACTGGCGCAGCTGGAGCGCGATCGCGCCGCGCGGCTGGACGCGACCCACGCCCTGCTCGCGCGCTGGCCGACCGCCGAGGCCCGATCGCTGGCCGGCGCGCTCGGCCTGACCCGCACCCACCGGCTGATCGCGATCGCGCCCGGCGAGCTCGCGCCGTGCCTCGCCGACGGCACGTGGGGCGGCCGGGACTACCTGGCGCTGCGCGAGTGGCGCGCCGGCGACGGCCTGATGTTCCACGTCAAGCAGCTCGGCCGGCTGCGCGCGCTCGCGGTGATCACCCGCGATCCCTACGACACCACCGAGCGCTCGTGGCAGGACACCCCGCGCAAGACGTTTCGCCGGCGGATCGACTTCCGCGTGCTCGCCCGGCTCGACGACGGCATCGATACCCGCGCCGCGCTCGCGCCGCTGCGCGGGGGTGATCCCGCCCGCTGGTTCAAGGGCTTCGTCGGCACCAACCACGTCATCAAACCGGACGACGCCGCGGCGCTGCTCGACGCGTTCGAGGCCGCGCTGCTCGCCTCGGTGTGATAGCCTCGCCCCATACCGGCGGGGATATCGATGCAGTCAGGTCCAGACCAGCCGTGGATCACGCGGCCGCAGCTCCACCCGGGCGCGGCGCTGCGCTTGATCTGCTTGCCGTACGCCGGTGGTGGCGCGTCGGTGTTTCGTACCTGGCCCGCGGCGCTGCCGCCCCAGGTCGAGGTGTGGGCAATCGAGCTCCCGGGGCGCGAGACCCGCGCGCGTGAGGCGCCGCTCGCGTCGCGGCGCGCGCTGGTCCAGCAGCTGACCGAGGCGTTGATGCCGCGGCTGCACGCGCCGTTCGCGATCTACGGCCACAGCATGGGCTCGCTGCTCGCGTTCGATC
>DASWOO010000822.1:0-11628 GCA_036404335.1 Kofleriaceae bacterium | reverse complement strand
GCGGCGGCGGTGCGGACCAGCTTCGCGGACTGGCGCAAGGTGCCCGAGGCGCTCCGCGTCCCCGACCGGATCGCGTGGTACTCGCGGGGGCTGATGACGGTCGCCGGCTACTTCGCCGAGCGCCGCGGCGATCCCAGCCTGCGCGACCTGCTGATCGGCAACATCGACGATAACCCGGTGGTCAGGTGGGAGCGCACGCTGCGCTCGGTCGAGCCGCTGATCGCCGCGCTCGACTACGAGCGCGCCGCCGAGCTGCTACGCGCCGCGCTGGCCGACGGCGAGCAGCTGCAGGCCGGCACCGCGATCGCGCGCTACCTGCCGGTGACCTGCGGCCGGCTCGGCGAGTGCCTGTTCCAGCTCGGCGACGCCGACGGCGCCGCGGCCCAGACCGAGCGCGCCTATCAGCTGGCCCGCGACGCCGGGGACCGCGACGGCGAGCGGATCTACCTCGGCAACCTCGCCGAGATCGAGCGCTACCGCGGCCACCCGGCCGCGGCCGCCGCGCGCTTCACCGAGCTCGCCGCGCTGCTCGAAGCCACGCGGCTCGGCCACGGCGCGCTCGAGGTCGCGCACTACCGGCGGCGCGCGGCGGTGGTCGGCGCCGGCGAGCCCCGGTGCCGGGTGGTCGCCGACGTCGATGGCCTGCGCTTCGAGATCGCCGAGCTTATCGACCGGCCGCCGACCGGCAAGGTCCAGTTCGTGTTCGAGCGCGACCGGGTCCAGCTCCGCCGGTCGATCGCTGCGGTCCAGGCCGGCATCGACGCCGGCACCCGCGGCGACCCCGAGGCCGCGCTCCGCCACTTCCAGACCGCGATGACCGCCGACCCGCACGACCCGTGGCCGCACTACCACGCCGGCATGGCGCTGCTCGAGCTCGGCCGCTACCCCGAGGCGGCCCAGGCCTACGCCGCGGCCGAGGCCCGCGCGCCCGGCTGGTACCATTGCCGCGCCGACCGCTGGCTCGCCGAGCAGCTCGCCACCGGCGCGATCGACCGCGACACGTTCACGGCGCTCCGCCAGCTCGACGACCCCGGGCTCTCGCCCGACCAGGCCGCCCAGCTCGCCGCCGCCGGCAACGCCCGCCACCCGCTGCCCGCGTTCGACCTCGCGCTCGGCAACGCCCTGCGCAAGCTCGGCCGCGACGGCGACGCGGCCGCCGCCTACCGCCGCGGCGTGGCCGCGGCCACCGAGCCCGATGTCCGCACCCGCCTGCTCGTCGCGCTCGCCGGCTCCGGGATGAGCCCCGATCGCGCGCGCCTGCTCGACGAGGCGATCGCCCTCGACGGCAACCTGGTCGCCGCGGCGATGGCCCGGCTGATCCGGGCCGCGCCGCGCGCCTAGGCCAGCGGGGTTGCCGGCAGCCGCGCGAGCCGGCGCAGCGCCGAGCGGGCGGCGTGGTAGCCGCACATGCCGTGGACGCCGCCGCCGGGCGGGGTCGAGGCCGAGCACAGATAGATCCGCGGGTTGGGCGTCGTGTACGGGTCGAGCCGGGCGACCGGGCGGGTGAACAGCTGCCACAGATCGGCGACGCCGCCGGTGACCGCGCCGCCGACGTAGTTGGGGTTGTGGGCCGCGAAGTCGCCGGGCGCCATGGCGTGGCGGGCGAGGATCAGATCGCGGAACCCAGGCGCGAACCGCTCGACCTGGCGCTCGATGCGCTCGGTGTGATCGACCGTCGAGCCCGGCGGGACGTGGCAGTAGGCGTAGCCGGTATGGCGGCCGGCGGGCGCGCGTGAGGGATCGAACTGGCTCTGCTGGCAGAGCAGCACGAACGGCCGGTCCGGGTGCTCGCCGCGCCACACCGCGGCCTCGGCGGCGGCGACCTCCTCGAACGTGCCGCCGAGGTGCACCGTCGACGCCTCGAGGCAGCGCGGATCGCGCCACGGGATCGGCCCGGCGAGCGCCCAGTCGAGCTTGAACACGCCGGGGCCGTAGCGATAGCGGCCGAGCCGCGCCACGTAGCGCGCCGGCAGCACCGGGCCGGCGATCGCGGCGAGCTGCGCCGGGCTGGTGTCGAACAGGTACGCGCGCGCCGGCGGCAGGTCGGCCAGCGACCGCACGCGCAGCCCCGTCTGGGCCTCGCCGCCCGACGCCGCCAGGACGCCGGCCAGCGCCCGGGCGATCGCCTGCGAGCCGCCGGCCGCGACCGGCCAGTCCTCGACGTGGCCGGTGATCAGGAACATCAGGCCGACCGCGGCGGTGACCAGGCGATCGAGCGGCAGGATCGAGTGCGCGGCGCAGCCGGCGAGCAGCGCGCGCGCGGCGACCCCGTCGAACCGCCGCGCCAGCCCGGTCGCCGAGCGCAGGCCGCGCAGGCCGAACCGCAGCATCTGCAGCGGGTGGCGCGGGATCCCGAGCGGGCCGAGCGCGTCGGCCAGGAGGCCGTGCGGATCGCCGAGCAGCGGCGCGACCAGCCGGCGGTACGCGCGCGCGTCGCCGGCGAGCTGGGCGCAGGTCTCGTCGAGCGAGCGGCGCAGCAGCACCGCCGGGCCGTCATCGAGCGGGTGCGCGATCGACGCCGGCGGCTGGATCCAGCGCAGCCCGTGCTCGGCGAGCGGCAGGGTCCGCAGGTACGGCGACAGGATCGCCATCGGGTGGACCGCGGCGCATCGGTCGTGGAGGAAGCCGGGCAAGGTCAGCGCCGCGGTCCGCACCCCGCCGCCGAGCTCGTCCGCCGCCTCGAGCACGCGCACCCGGGCGCCCGCGCGCGCGAGATACACCGCCGCGGCCAGGCCGTTGGGCCCGGAGCCGATCACGACAGCATCGAGGGTCACGCGCGGCGACTATGCCACGCGGCGGCTAGATCCGGGCCGGCTCGCAGCCGCCGATCCACGCGGTGATCGACCGGTGGCTGAGCACCAGGTCCGACGCCATGACGTGGACCCGGCCGTCGACCGCCGCGCGCAGCCACGCGCCGCCCGGCGGCACGCGCAGCCCGAGCGCCGGCGGCTCGCCCGCCAGCTCGCTGCGGTCGCACAGCAGGATCAGCTCGACCAGGCCGGTCGCCGTCGCCTTCTGCACCAGGTACAGGTAGCGCTTGCGGGTCGACGCCAACAGCGCGAGCGTGAACTGACTCGCCGCCGCGATCGGCAGGCGGCTGTCGCGCGCCACGCCCGCGTCGCCGTCGAGCACGGTCAGCTGGAATGGAAGGCCTTCGATCGCGAGCTGGTACGGCGCCGGCAGCGGCCGCGCGAGCAGGTGATCATCGAACGATTGACCCATGGTGCCAGACCCCTTCACGAGAACGATGCGCCGGCGAGCTCGTTGTGACGCCGCGCGAGCATGCCAGTAGTCCGCCGCTCGGACCAAGTCTCTCACTCACCCGTCCGACGACACTCAAAACTTGGTAAACTGGATCACCGATTCGTGACACCGTGTTTCACTGTCACAGTCACGGAGACATCGAGACTGTAGTGAGAATCAGCGGCGCAGGCGGCAAGCGTCGGCATCGCCGCGCTGGCAGCCCTGCTGGAACCGCAGCTGTGCCTCGTTGTCACGGCCGATCCCGGCGTACATCTCCGCTGCCCGGGTGCACGCGGTCGCCACCGCGCCGCACGCCCGATCGTACAGCGACAGCGCCTTGGTCCGGTCGCGGTCGACGCCGCGGCCGTCGCGGTACATGTCGCCGAGGCTGCCGCACGCCGCCTGCTCGCCGGCGGCGCACGACCGCTCGATCAGCGCGCGCGCCTTGACCAGGTCGACCGCGACCCCGACGCCGCCGAGGTAATGCTCGCCGAGCCGGGCGCAGCCGCGCATCACGCCGCCGGTGCACGCCCGCTGGTACAGCCCGATCGCCTCGAGCGAGTGGTTGCCGCTCGTGGTCTCGACGATCGCGCCCAGCTCGCCGCACGCCGACAGCTCGCCGAGCGAGCACGCTTGGCGGTACAAGCCGACCGCACGCGCCGGATCGCGAGGTACCAACTTACCCAGGTAGTAGAGCCGGCCGAGCTCGGTGCAGCCGGCCGTGTAGCCCAGGCTGCACGCCCGCTCGTACTGGTGCACCGCCTCGGCCGACGACGGCGTCGCCTGCTCGAGCTGGCGGCCGATCTCGGCGCACGCCCGGCCCGAGGCCATCGTGCACGCCGCCTGGTAGCGCTCGCGGGCCAGCGCGTGGTTGGCCGGCGCGCCCCGGCCGTGCTCGATCGCCCACGCCGCCAGCGTGCACGACTCGGCCCCGCCCGCGCCGCACGCGCGCTCGACGGTGGCGAACGCCGCGGTGTCGTCGCGCGGCACGCCGTCGCCGATCAGCTGCGCGCTCGCCGCCAGCACGCAGCCGAAGTCGCTGCCGCGGCTGCACGCGCTCTGGTAGGTCGCGACCGCCTGCGCCGGGTTGCGCTTGGTGCCCAGGCCGCGGGCGTACATCGTGCCGAGGTACGCGCAGCCGCGCGCGTCGCCGCCGTCGCACGCCCGCCGGTGCAGCTGCAGCGCGCGCTCGTCGCGGCGATCGATGCCGCTCAGCTTCTCGTAGATCAGCGCGAGGCTGGTGCACGCCGCCGCCACCCCGGCGTCGCAGCTCTGGCCCAGCAGCTTGGCGGCGCGCGGCCGGTCGGCGGCCGTGCCGTTGCCCTCGAGCAGCGCGAACCCGGCATCGGCGCAGCCGCCCGCGCTGCCGGCGTCGCACGCCTTCTGGTACAGCACGTAGGCGTGCACCGGATCGGCCGGCTGGCCGCGGCCGGCCGCGATCATCAGGCCGAGGCCATTGCACGCGTCGGCCGAGCCGGCCGTGCATGCCTTCTGGTACAGCGCCGACGCCCTCGCGGCGTTGTCGGCGCCGCCGCGCGCGTCGATCAGCATCGCCTGGCCGACGCAGCCGGCGAGCTCGGCCGCGTCGCACGCCCGGGTGTACAGCGCCTCGGCCGACGCGAGATCCTTCGGCATGCCGCGCCCGGCCTCGTAGGCCCGGGCCAGCGCGACGCAGCCGATCATCAGCTCGGCGTCGCAGCTCTGGCGCGCGAGCTCGCCGGCGCGGGTGTCGTCGCGCGCGGCGCCGCGGCCGGTCGCGTAGACCAGCGACAGCCGGTAGCAGCCGAGCGGCTCGGCGTTGGTGCACGCGTGCTGCAGCAGCTCGAGCGCGCGCGGGCCGTTGGTGCCGTCGAGCCACGCGCCGGCGAGCTCGACGCAGCCGCGCAGATCGCCGTGATCGCAAGCCTGGCTGTACAGCGCGATCGCGCCGCGCGGATCGCGCGCCATGCCCTTGCCGGCCGCGGTCGCCATGCCGAGCAAGGTGCAGCCGCGCGGCTCGGTGTTGCACGCCTGCCGGTACAGCTCGATCATCCGCGCCAGATCCGCCGGCACGCCGTGGCCCAGCTCGTACATCCGGGCGAGCGCGAGGCACAGCGGCGCGTCGCCGCGCTCGCAGCCACGCCGGTAGATCATCGCGGCCTCGGCGTCGTCGTGCAGCGTGCCGCGGCCGGCCTCGTACATGTGGCCGAGCTGCAGGCAGCCGTTGGCCTCGCCCGCGTCGCACGCCTTACGGAACATCGCGACCGCCTTGTTGTCGTCGCGCGGGCCGCCGCGACCGCTGGCGTACAGCGAGCCCAGGCTGGCGCAGCCGCGCGCGTAGCCGGCGACGCAGCTCTGCTGGTAGAGCTCGTAGGCCGTCGCGTCCTCGCGGGTGTCCTCGTACATGTGGCCAAGCTCGGCGCAGCCGCGCGGATCGCCCTCGTCACAAGCGCGGCGGTACAGCGACAGCGCCTTGCCCGGATCGCGCGGCCGGCCGTCGCCGCGGGCGTAGCGCAGCGCGGCGGTGGTGCACGCCGCCGCGTCGCCGGCCCGGCACCTCGCCTCCTGATCGCTCGCCGGCGGCGGCGCGGCCGGCAGCGCGGGAGTCACGGGCCGCGGCCGGGTCCGCCCGACGCAGATCGCGTTGTCGTCGGGATCGCGCGCGTCGACCTTGTCCTTGGGGCACTGACAGCCCTTGTGGAGGATCGGCACGCCGTCGCTGCCGCAGCGATAGCCCGCCGGCGGCCCCGCGACCGCGCGCTGGCCGGCGGTCACGACCCACAGGGCCGCGAGGACCGAGAGCACCAGCGCACGCACCCGCCGGACTATACATCTCCCCGCGGGGTCAGCGGATGCAGCGGAAGCCCAGGGTCTCGGCGGCGACGACATTTGCCACCGGCGCCGGCCCGGCCGCCGCCTCGCTGCTCTTCATCAGCGGCTCGAGCGCGGCGCTCCGGCGCGCGGCCGGCGACATCTTCTCGTGGCCGCCGCGCACGATCACCAGGCCGTCTCGCTCGGTCGCCGTCCACTCCTGCAGCGGGCCGAACCGGCCGCTACCCGATGGATCGAGCCCCCACTCGCCTCCGCTCGCCGCCAGCCACTCGTCGCTCGCCGGCAGCCGCGCGTGGATCGCCGCGCAGAACGCCCGGGCCCGCTCGAAGGTCACCCAGGCGACCGGCCGCATCGGCTCGCCGTCGTTCCAGCCGGTCATCGGGATCAGCTGCAGCATGTGGTCGGGCGGCATCGACTCGAGGAACCGGCGGTACTCGCGGCGGGTCACCTGATGGGCGAGCCACTGCGCCCCGTGCCACTCGACGAACGGGTTGGCGACCTCGAGCCAGTCGGCGAGCGACGGCGCACGCGGCCCCGCGTCGATCGCCGCGTCCACCGGCGCCGGCGAGCTGACGAACGCCGGCTCGACCGCGGGCGGCGGCTCGTCGCCCCGGCCGCGCGCGACGATCACCACCGCCGCGATCGCCGCCGCCCCGATCACCGCGGCGCCCAGCCCGCGGATCAGCCGGCGGCGCGGCGGCGGCGCGGCCGGCGCGACCAGCGCCTCGGGCGGCACGTGGATCGACACCGCGCTCGACAGCGTCGTCGCGACCATCGGCCCCGGCGGCCCGGCGTCGCGCACCGCCGGCATCGCCGGCCGGCTGATCGCCGCGCTCGGCGTGACGTCGTCGATCGGCGACCGCGGCGGCGCGGGCGGCGGCGGCACACCGGTCAGCTCGGCGAGCTGGCGCTGGAGCGCGTCGATCGACGGCGCGCGCTTCGCCGGATCCTTGGCGAGCAGGCGCAGCACCAGCTCGTCGAGCGCCGGCGGCACGTCGGGCACGTGGACCCGCATCGACTGCGGCGTCTCGTGCAGGTGCTTGGCGCAGGCCTCGGCGATCGACGTCGACGGAAACGGCGGCCGGCCGGTCGCCATCTTGTAGATGAGGCAGCCCAGCGAGTACGCGTCCGCGCGCCAGTCGACCCGGCTCGAGTCGCTCCACTGCTCGGGCGCCATGTAGGTCGGCGTGCCCATCGTGCCGGCCGTCGTCGGGTTGGTGCCGACCACCGCGTCGGTCAGCTTGGCGATGCCGAAGTCGAGCAGCTTCACCCGCACCCCGCTGGCGTGCTCGCGGTCGGAGACCAGGAACACGTTCTCCGGCTTGAGATCGCGGTGGATGATCCCGGCGTGGTGGGTCGCGCCGAGCACGCTGGCGATCTGGCGCGCCAGCTCGGCGGTGGTCTGCGCGGGTAGCTTGCCGATCTGGTCGATGTGCTCCGCGAGGGTCTCGCCCTCGAGGAACTCCATGATCAGGTAGGCGCGCTGGCTGTTGTGGAAGCCGACGTCGAAGATCTTGACGATGCCGGCGTGCTGGATCCGCGCGACCGCGTGGGCCTCGTTGAAGAACCGCTGGACCTGCCGGGTGTTGGTCGAGACCTCGTCGTGCAGGACCTTGATCGCGACCCGGGTCTTGATCGCGTCGTGCTCGGCGACAAACACCTCGCCCATGCCGCCGCGCCCGACGCGCGCGGTGATCTGGAAGTGACCGATCCTCTCCCCGAGCAAGGTCGGCCGATTGTAGCGTGACGCGCTCGGGCGTGACGAGCCTGCGCGGCGAGCCATCGACATGATACCTTCGGGCCTCGCATGCGACGCGTCCTCGGCGCCGGCCTCGCGGTCCTGCTCGCCACGCAAACGCTGCGCGCCGATCCCGCGGTGCCGCAACTCGACGCGGCGCACCTGCAGCGCGAGGATGCGCAGCGGATCGACCAGCAGCAGCGCCGGGTCGCGGCCGACGCCGCGCCCGACGAGGCGCTGATCGCGCCACCGCCCGAGCCGAGCGAGCGCAGCGGCCGGATCACCGGCTTCGTGCTGCTCGGCGTCGGCGCGACCGCGGGCGTGCTCTCGGCGGCGCTGTTCGCCGCCGACTCGCTCGACGACAGCCAGCAGCACCCGAGCCGCAACACGATCGCGGCGCTGCTCGGGGTCAGCGCGGCGACCGCGGTGGTCGCCGGCGTCGCGTTCCTGGTCACCGGGAGCCACCGCGCGCGCCGGTCGCAGCACGCCGTACAAGTCGCCCCGAGCGCGAGCCCGCGGGCGATCGGCTTGACCGCCACTGGCAATTTTTGACGACCGAGCGCGCCGGGGTTTGCCGCCTACGTCAGCGCCAGACTGCCCGAGTAAAACTGCACCTTTAGCCCTTGCGACGGGCGTAGGCGAAGCGCAGGTTGTTGCGCGTGTTAATCCGCCTGCTGCGCCAGTTCTTGCGACCGTATGGCCGCCAGATCCTGGCCGTGATCGCGCTGCAGCTGATCAGCGTGACCGGGACCCTGTACCTGCCCAACCTCTACGCGCGCATGGTCGACCGCGGCGTCACCGGCCACGACCTCGAGTACCTGCTGACGATCGGCGGCGTGATGCTCGCGGTCACGGCCGGCCAGGTCGCCTGCGCGGTCGCCGCGGTGTACTTCGGCGCCCGCATCGCGATGGCGCTCGGCCGCGACCTGCGCAACGGCATCTTTCGCCAGGTCGGCAGCTTCTCGGTCCACGAGGTCGGCAAGTTCGGCGCGCCGTCGCTCTTGACCCGCAGCACCAACGACGTCCAGCAGATCCAGGTGCTGGTCCTGATGACCGCGACGATGCTGGTCGCCACGCCGATCATGGCGGTCGGCGGCGTGATCATGGCGCTGCGCGAGGACGTCGGGCTGTCCAAGCTGCTGCTCGCGGCGGTGCCGCTGCTGGTCGCGGCCGTCGGCATCATCATCGGCCGGATGCTGCCGCAGTACCGCGCGATGCAGCCCAAGATCGACACGATCAACCGCGTGCTGCGCGAGCAGATCACCGGCGTGCGCGTGGTCCGCGCGTTCGTCCGCGAGGGCTTCGAGGCCCAGCGGTTCGACGTCGCCAACGGCGATCTGACCAAGACGGCGGTCAAGGCCGGCCGGCTGCAAGCGCTGATGTGGCCGAGCGTGATGCTGGTGTTCAACCTGTCGACGATCGGCGTGTACTGGTTCGGCGCGCACCGCGTCGCCGACGGCACGATCGAGATCGGCGCGCTGATCGCGTTCCTCAGCTACCTGATGCAGATCCTGGTCGCGGTCATGATGGTGTCGTTCATCTCGGTGATGATCCCGCGCGCCGCGGTGTGCGCCGAGCGCATCGCCGAGGTGCTCGACACGCGCTCGTCGGTGGTGCCGCCCGCCGTCCCGGTGGTGCCGTCGGGCGAGCGCGGCCTGCTCGAGCTGCGCGACGTCGAGTACCGCTACCCGGGCGCCGAGGCCGCGGTGATCAAGAATCTCTCGATGACCGCGCGGCCGGGCGAGGTCACCGCGATCATCGGCGCGACCGGCGCGGGCAAGACCACGCTGCTCGAGCTGGTGCCGCGGCTGATCGATCCCACGGTCGGCGAGGTCCGGATCGAGGGCAGCAACGCGCGCGACATCGACCTCGAGCTGCTGTGGTCCAAGGTCGGCGTGGTGCCGCAGCGCGCGTACCTGTTCACCGGCACGGTGGCGAGCAACCTGCGCTATGGCAACCCCGACGCGACCGACGCCGAGCTGTGGGCCGCGCTCGAGGTCGCCCAGGCCCGCGACTTCGTCGAGGCGATGCCCGAGAAGCTCGAGACGCCGATCGCGCAGGGCGGCACCAACGTCTCGGGCGGCCAGCGCCAGCGCCTGCAGATCGCCCGCGCGCTGCTGCGCAAGCCGGCGATCTACCTGTTCGATGACTCGTTCTCGGCGCTCGACCTGGCGACCGAGGCCCGGCTGCGCGCCGCGCTCGTGCCGCACACCCGGGACGCGACGGTGATCATGGTCGCGCAGCGGGTGGCGAGCATCGTCGATGCCGACCAGATCATCGTGCTCGACGCCGGCGCGATCGTCGGCCGCGGCAAGCACCAGGAACTGCTCGCGACCTGCCCGACCTACCTCGAGATCGCGACCTCGCAGCGAGAGGAGACCGCGCCATGAGCGATCGATCGCCCCAAGCCTCGTCCCCGGCTTCGTCGGAGCCCGCGCCCGTGCGGCCCGCCGGCCCGCCGCCGCGCGGCCCGTTCGCGATGCAGATGGGAGGCCCGCCGCAGAAGTCGAAGAACTTCAAAGGCTCGGCGCGCCGGCTGATCGCGCACTTCGCGCCCGATCGCGCGGCGGTCTACGCGCTGATCGCGCTCGGCATCGCCGGCGCCGCGCTGACCGTCACCGGCCCGGCGATCATGCGCACGGTCACCAACTTGATCTACGGCGGCTGGTGGAGCGGGAAGTTCCCGGCCGGGATGACCCGCGATCAGGCGATCGCGGCGCTGCGCGCGTCGGGCCACGACGGCCAGGCCGAGCTGGTCGCGCACCTCGACTACTTCAAGCCGGGCGCCGGCATCGACTTCGCGACCCTGGGCCACGTCCTGGTGCTCGTGCTCGCGATGTACGTCGCCGCGTCGCTGTTCACCTGGCTCCAGCTGTTCGTGCTGAACCAGGTCGTCCAGCGCCGGGTGCGCGCGCTGCGCGAGATGGTGCAGGCCAAGATGAACCGGCTGCCGCTGGCGTACTTCGACCAGCAGCCGCGCGGCGAGTTGCTGAGCCGGGTGACCAACGACATCGACAACCTGGCGACCGGCACGCAGCAGACGATGAGCCAGATGCTCAACGCCGCGCTGACCGCGATCGGCGTGCTGGTCATGATGGTCGTGCTGTCGCGGCTGCTCGCGGTGATCGCGCTGGTCACGGTGCCACTGTCGGTGCTGGCCACCGCGCGGATCGGCAAGCGGTCGCAGGGCCGGTTCGCCGCGCAATGGAAGCACGTCGGCGCGCTCAACGCCCAGGTCGAGGAGGCGTTCTCCGGCCACGCGCTGGTCAACGTGTTCGGCCGGCGCACGCAGGTCGAGGCCACGTTCGCCGCCAAGAACCAGGAGCTCTACGAGATGAGCTTCAAGGCGCAGTTCATCTCGAGCACGATCATGCCGGCGATCAACTTCATCGCCAACCTGAACTACGTCGCGGTCGCGGTGGTCGGCGGCCTGCGCATGGCGTCGGGCGCGATCGACCTCGGCGGCGTCCAGCAGTTCATGCAGTACTCGCGGATGTTCAGCCAGAACCTCAGCCAGCTGGCGCAGGTGTCCAACGTGCTGCAGTCGGCGGTGGCGTCGGCCGAGCGCGTGTTCGAGGTGCTCGACGCGCCCGAGCAGTCGGCCGAGCCGACGGCGTCGCCCAGGGCGGCCGAGGCGCAGGGCGAGGTCCGGTTCGATCAGGTCAGCTTCCGCTACAAGCCGGACCAGCCGCTGATCGACGGCCTGTCGCTCGTCGCCAGACCGGGCCAGACCGTCGCGATCGTCGGGCCGACCGGCGCGGGCAAGACAACGCTGGTCAACCTGATCATGCGGTTCTACGAGCTGAGCGGCGGCGCGATCACGATCGACGGCGTCG
>DASWOO010000821.1:0-10396 GCA_036404335.1 Kofleriaceae bacterium | reverse complement strand
TCGGCCGCGGCGCACTTCACCCAGATCCGCGACAACGCCAAGGAGCAGGGCCTGCCCCAGTTCCTCAAGCTCGCCGACGAGCACCTCGCCGCGATCGCGCCGCTGGTCCCGCACCTGAGCGTGCGGCTGACGGAGAACCTGGCCGGCACCCACGTCCTGGTCGACGACCAGCTGGTCGCCGCCGGCGAGCTGGCGAGCATCGCGGTCGATCCCGGCGACCGCACCATCGTGGTCAACGCGCCGGATCGCCTGCCCTACCGCACCAGGATCACGATCAAGAAGGCGGCGCACCAGGACGTGGTCGTGCCCGCGCTGGCCCAGTCGATCGTCGTCCGCAGCTCGAAGCGCCGGATCGGCCAGATCACGACGATCGTCGGCGCGGTCGCCGCCGGCACCGGCCTGGGCCTCGGGCTCTACGCCAGGCACAGCTACGATGCGCAGTTCGACGGCAGCCCACCGAACTGCACCAAGGCCGACGACCGCAAGCTGTGCAACTCCGCCGGCCTGAGCAAGACCCACAGCGCGCAGACCCTGGGCAACGTCGGCACGATCGTCGGGATCACCGGCGTGGTCGTGGCCGGCGTCGGCGCGTACCTGTGGATCACCGCGCCGCGGACCACGGCCGGCGAGGCGCCGCGCAAGCTCGCGGTCGTCCCGTCGATCAGCCCCGACGCGCTCGGCGTCGTCGCCGTGGGCCGATTCTAGGCGCGTCTCGCTAGCCAACGCGGGCGCGATAGCGCTGCGCCAGCTCGCGCACCGCGGTGCCGGCGCGGACATCGTGCGCCGCGCGGTCGAGCAGCCCCGCCGCCTGGTCGCGCGCGCCGTCGTGCCACGCCAGCACGCCGTCGGCCAGCCATGCCAGCGCGGGCGCGTCCGGCATGCGGATGATCGCCGCGCGCGCGGCGTCGACCGGCCGGCCGAGCTCGATCGTCGCGATCACCCGGATCGCCGACGCCAGCGGGCCGACCGCGCCCAGCCACTTGCTCGCCCGCGGCCCCATCGCCAGCTCGTCGAGCGTGGCCAGCGCCTCGGCGTGCTGGCCGCGCAGCAGGTGCGCGAACGCGCGCGCGACCAGCGGCCGGGCCCGTGTCGCCGGCCGCCGGCTCGCCGCCAGCTGGCGATGCGCGATGGTCTCGAGCTGCGGTAGATCGCCGACCGACAGCGCGCGCGCCAGCCCGGCCTGCTCGGTCAGCTCGCGGAACGTGAACCACACGCACATCACGAACACCAGGCCGACCAGCATCCACATCCGGCCGGTGTTGTTGGTCTCCGACGTCGCCGCCAGGAACACGTACGCCAGGGTCATCATCACCGGCACCGCCCAGCGCGACGCCAGGCGCCACACGTGCTGGATCAGCAGCGGATCGGGGAGATCGTCGTCGGTCACGTCGAACCGCGCAGGTGACGCGCGATCCGCATCGCGCACTCCAGCGCCTGCTCGTAGTTGAGCCGCGGATCGACCCGCGACTTGTACGCGCGCTCGAGGTCGGTGTCCGACAGGCCGCGCGCGCCGCCGGTGCACTCGGTGACGTCCTCGCCGGTCAGCTCGATGTGCACGCCGCCCAGCCGCGAGCCGAGCCCGGCGTGGACCTCGAAGCTCTGCTCGAGCTCGGCCACGATGTTGTCGAACCGCCGGGTCTTCACGCCCGCCGCCGTGGTCTCGGTGTTGCCGTGCATCGGGTCGCACACCCACAAGACCTCGCGGCCGGTCCGCCGCACCGCCTCGACCAGCGGCGGCAGCTTGCTCGCGACCTGGCCCGCGCCCATCCGCATGATCAGCGTGAGCCGGCCGGGCACGCGCCCGGGGTCGAGCGCGTCGAGCAGCCCGACAAGCCAGTCGGCCGACATCGACGGCCCGATCTTGATGCCCATCGGGTTCTCGACGCCACGGAAGAACTCGACGTGCGCGCCATCGAGCTGGGCGGTGCGCATCCCGATCCACGGGAAGTGCGTCGACAGGTTGTACCAGCCAGAGCGGCGCGGCACCTGCCGGGTCTGCGCCTGCTCGTAGGGCAGCGCGAGCGCCTCGTGGCTGGTGTAGATCTCGACCCGGCGCAGCATGTCGCTCTCGACGCCGGTGATCGCCGCGGTGAAGCCGATCGCCTCGCGGATCGAGTCGACAATCTGCTGGTACTGCGCCGCGTTGGGCGAGCCATGCGCGAACGACACGTCCCAGTACTCGGGGTGATGCAGGTCGGCGAACCCGCCCTCGATCAGCGCGCGGATGAAGTTGAGCGTCAGCCCGGCGCGCTCGTAGGCGCGCAGCATCAGCGTCGGGTCGGGCTCGCGGTCGGCCGCGGTGAACCCGTCGCGGTTGATGATGTCGCCGCGGTACGCCGGCAGCGTGACGCCGCCGCGGGTCTCGACGTCGGTCGAGCGCGGCTTGGCGTACTGCCCGGCGATCCGGCCGATCCGAACCACCGGCTTGCGCGTGCCGTGGACCAGCACGAGCGACATCTGCAGGAGGATCTTGAGCTTGGCGGCGATCGGCTCGGACCGGCAGTCGTCGAAGCTCTCGGCGCAGTCGCCGCCCTGCAGCACGAACGACTCGCCGCGCGCCGCCCGCGCCAGCTCGCCGCGCAGCCGCTCGATCTCCCACGACGTCACCAGCGGCGGCAGCCGGCCGATCTCGCGGATCACCCGGGCGAGCGCGGCCTGATCGGCGTACTCGACCTGCTGCTTGGCAGGCCGCGAGGTCCAGCTATCGGGGCTCCAGTCGGTCGCAGCTTCCTGGGTCACGGTGTCCCTCCACAAGTCACCGGGCGCTTGCCCTCGTAGTCCAGCCGCGGCGACTTCTTCACCAGCAACCTCGCCGGATCGATCGTCGCCTTGGGCGTAGCTTTCCAGCTGCGCAGCACATCCGCCATGCCGTCCCGGATGATGACATCGGTTGGTTTGATTGCACCCTCGGGCAGGCCGAGCTTACCGATCACGCCGTCGCCGCCCGACGCCAGGAAGTCGCTGGTTGCCAGCTTGTACCGCGCCTTGTCGGTCACCGGCTTGCCACCTACCTTGACCTGCACGTCGAGCTGGTTGGCCTTACACCGCGCCGTGGCAGTCAGGCCGCCGAACGACAAGATGCCGCCGCTCTTGGTCAGGGTGTCCGTGATCATCGCCACGAGATCCTTGCCGGTGACGTCGACGATCGCGAACCGGTTATCGAACGGCGCCGACTCGAACAGCTGGCCGTAGGTCATCGGCCCCGCCGGCAGGTCGGCGCGCAGGCCGCCGCCGTTGGTCATCGTCACCTGCACGTCGGGCCGCGCCGCGAGCATCAGGTCGGCGATCAGGTTGCCCTCCGCCGACTCGGTGCCGTGGGCGCGCGTCACCGTCGCGGTCAGGGTCACGCCGAGCTGCTCGTTGCGGCGCACGGTCGCGCGCGCGACCGCCTCGTCGACGATGCCCTGCACGGCGGGATCGGCGACGACCGGCTTGCCTTCGTACGTCCCGGGCTGGCATTGCGCGACCGGCACCGGGTTGTGATCCTTGTCGAGCGCGCACATGAGGCGCGGCTTGTCGATCGCCACGCCGGTGATCGCGCCGCCGGCGATCGTCAGATCGATGCGGCCGAACGCGCGGCCGTTGGCGTACGACTCGATCACCGCCATGCCGTCGATCCGGTGCGCCATGCCGGCGTGGGTGTGGCCGCCGACGATGACGTCGACCGCGCCCTTGGGCAGGCCGGCGATGACCTTCCAGATCTCGTCGGCCTTGTCGCAGCTCGAGGTGTCGTCGTGGTGCTCGACGTCCTTGCAGTTCGAGCCGATGTGCATCGTCGCGATCACGACCTTGGCGCCCTGTGCGCGCAGCGCCTGGGCCTCGGCGTTGATCGCCTGCGCGGTCGGCGAGATCGCCAGGCCGGCGAAGTTGATCGGCATCGTGGTCGTCGGCGTCGACTCGGTGCTGGCGCCGATGATGCCGATCTTGACGCCGTCGACCTCGATCAGCGTCGACGACCTGAGGTTCGGCCAGTCGGGGCGCGCGCCGGTCTTGGCGTCGACGACGTTGGCGGCGAGGAACGGATACTTCGCCTCGGCGATCCGGGCCTTGAGCGCGCCGCGCGGGTCGTCGGCGGGGCTGGCCGGCGTGGTCTTGGGCCCGGCGGGGCCGTAGTCGAACTCGTGGTTGCCGATCGCGACCGCGGCGTAGCCCACCTGGTTGTAGGCGCGGACCACGTCGGCGCCCTCGGCGAGGTTCGACTCTAGCGTGCCCTGGAACATGTCGCCGCCGTCGACGAGCACCACGCCGCCGCCGTCGGCCGCGCGCGCCGCGCGCAGGTTGGCGACGAAGCCGGCGAACAGCGGCAGGCGCTCGAGCGCGCCGTGCAGATCGTTGGTGCCGATGATCGACAGCGTGATCGGCCGGGCGGCGCCCTGGACCGGCGGCGAGACGGCCGGCTGCGGGCTCGGCGGCGGCGCCGGATGAGCGCACGCGGCCGCGCACGCAAGCAGCGCCACCAAAAATCGCACCTGCTTCATAGGGGCGGACCATACCCGATCACGTGTGAATATTCGGAGGTAAGCTGCGTCCAGGTTTCAGGAGGATTCGATGCGCTCTCAACTACATCGACTGCTTTATTCAGCTGGTCTGGCGGCGTGCTCGCTGCTCGGGAACGCGTCGAGCGCCTCGGCGCAGGCCGCGCCCCATCGTCACCATCACCCGATCATCATCGCGCAGGTGGGCCCGCGCGAGGCCCCGCCGCCGCCGCGCGCCGAGCAGCGCGAGGCCCGCCGCGAGGGCTTCATCTACATCGCCGGTCGCTGGGACTGGCGCGGTGGTCGCTGGGAGTGGCTCAGCGGCCACTGGGAGCGCGAGCGCGTCGGCAAGCAGTGGCGCGATGCGCGCTGGGAGCGCCGCGGCGACGAGTGGGTGCTCGTCGACGGCGGCTGGGTCGACGCCACCATGAACGCCGGCGCCGGCGTCAACGTCGGGATCGATGTCGGCCTCGGCGGCCGTGATCGCGACCGGGATCGCGACCGCGACCGCGACCGCGACCGGGATCGCGACCGCGACCGGGATCGCGGCCCCTCGCGCTATCCGACCGCCGCGCCGCCCCCGCCGCGCATCGAGAACCCCGGCAGCCGCGCCGGCTTCGTCTATGTCAGCGGCCGCTGGGACTGGCAGAACGGCAACTGGGGCTGGACCAGCGGCCACTGGGAGCGCGAGCGCTCCGGCCAGCGCTGGGCCGAGGGCCGCTGGGAGCTGCGTGGCGATCACTGGGAGTGGATCGAGGGCAACTGGGGCGCGCCGCCGGCGTACCCGCCGCTCGATCAGCCGCCGCCGACGCCGCGCCCGGAGTACCTGGCGCGCCAGCCCGGCTCGGTCGTCGTCGACGGCCACTGGGCCTGGCAGGCCGGCCAGTACACCTGGCAGCCGCCGGTGCGGATCCGCCTCGAGCCCGGCAGCCACTTCGTGCTCGGCAAGTGGGTGGTCGACAAGGACCACTGGGTCTGGATCAACGGCACCTGGGTCCGCGACGAGGTCCCGCCGCCGGCCGCGCCGCCCCCGCCGTACAACACCGGCCCGCTGCCGCCCGGCTACAACGACGGCCCGCGCCAGCCGCCCCCGCCGCCGCGCGAGGAGCGGATCGAGGCCCGCGCCGGCTTCGTGTTCGTCCACGGCCGCTACGAGTGGCGCCGCGATCACTACGAGTGGATCGCCGGCCACTGGGAGCGCGCGCGCACCAACGCGGCCTGGGTCGAGGGCCGTTGGGAGCAGCGCGGGAACGTCTGGATCTACGTCGACGGCGGCTGGCGGTAGAAAACCGGGCTGCGGGCCCGGGGGGCTGCGTTGTCGCTCCGCTTCCGGTCCTCGCGGCCGTGAGGCCGCTCCGGTCCGGTTCTCATTCCGCCTTCGCCCGCCGGGCTCCTCGCTCCGGTTTCCGGCGGTAGCTCGCTCAGCTAGAACTTCCGCTTCAGCAGCGGAAGCTTGATCTCGACGCCATAGTCGCCGCGGTACGAGACCGGCGACATCTCGACGGCCGGCAGCGAGAACTGGTAGTGGCGATCGTGGATCCGCAGGTCGATCGTCGTGTGCACGTAGGTGTCGGCGTCGTCGAACTGGATATCCTCGAGGACCTGGAGCGACACGGCGTCGCCCGAGCCGTTGCCGATGTGCAGGCGGGCGCGGCGGTGCCGCGAGGCGATCACGAGCTGGAACGAGTCGCGGCTCCAGCGCTGGCCGAGCGCGTCGATGCGCCGGGTCAGCTGGTCCTCGAGCGACGGCCCGTGGTCGTCCGGGACCGCCGGCCAGCGGTTGTCGATCTGGAGCTCCGGCTCGGCGGCCGTCACCCACTGGCTGGCGAGCAGCGCGGGGTCGGCGTGGGCTGCGGTCGCCGCGGCGGCGAGCAGCAAGCCAGCCCCCCAGATGGGCAGGACGACGAACTTGCGAAGGCTCGGCATCTGTCGGATCAGCATGCAGTGTACGAGGGTTCGGGTTCTGTGAGCAACACTACCAAAGCGTGCTATTAACGCGTGACATGACCCGCATTATTGCGATTCTTACCCTGGTCGCCGGGATCGCATGTAGGAGCCACGACACCCCCAGTACGCCAACGACTGTCGCTGGACCGACATCGGCGGAAACCGGGGCAGCGGCCAGAGCCGCGCAACCTGCGCCCAGCGATCCGCTGCCGCACCCGCTGTTCTGGTCGATCGAGAAGGACGGCAAGACGACCTACCTGCTCGGGACGATGCACGTCGGCATCGACGCGCAAGCCCGGCTGCCGGCGATCGTGTGGGCCAAGTTCCACGCCGCGACCACGTTCGCGATGGAGGCCAACCTCGACGACCCCGAGGCCGCGGCGATGATCAAGCCGACCGGCGTGTCGCTGCACGACCAGCTCGGCGAGGTCTACTGGAAGAAGCTGGTCGACGCGCTCGGCCCCGGCATGGCGCGCGCGTTCGATCACCTGCCGCCGCTGGTGCCGGCGACCGCGCTGTCGACGCGCGGCCTGCCGACCACCGATCCGATGGACAAGACGCTCGCCGCGCGCGCCGCCGCCGAGCACAAGCAGCTGATCTACCTCGAGCAGGCCAAGTTCCAGATCGCGCTGCTCGCGAAGTGGATGGACCTCAAGGCCCTCAAGGTCGCGCTCGACGAGCTGCCGAGCAACGAGCAGCACGCGCGCGACACCATCGCGGCGTACGTCAGCGGCGACGAGGCCGGGCTGCTCGCGATCCGCGATGGCGAGCGCGAGGACGCACTGCATCATGGATATACGGAGGCGGAGTACGATCAGGAAATGACTGAGCTGCTGTTCAACCGCAACGCGTCATGGATCGACGCGATCGACCGGCTCCACACCGTCGGTGGCGGCTTCGTCGCTGTCGGTGCGCTGCACCTACTAGGCGCACACAGCGTCCTCGAATTGCTCGCGCAGCGCGGTTATCGAATCACGCGCATCACGCCCTGATATAGTCCGCGCATGCGATCCGCATGGTTGTTCGCGGCGCTCACCGCGTCGTTCGTCCTTGGCGCCGCCGGCTGCGGTACGGACACCTCCGGCACGAGCGGGGGTGACGACGTCGGCCCGTCGGGCTCCGGCTCGGACACCGACGACCCGATCGTCGGCATGCACGCGCTATCGTGGGGCCCGCTGAGCGTGCCGGCGACCACCGAGTCGACCCAGTGTATCTGGCTGCGGCTCGACAACGACGCCGAGATCAAGGTCCACCAGCTGCACAACGTGCTCGGCGCGACCTCGCACCACCTGATCGTCTACAAGGACGACATGGACACCACCGAGCAGACCACGCCGGTGCCGTGCACGCCGTTCGCGGGCGCGCTCAACGTGACCGGCAAGATCTTCCCGATGATGATCACGCAGAAGCACGACGATCTGCTCGAGCTGCCGCACCACGTCGCGTACACGCTGGCGCCGCACCAGATGATCAAGATCGAGATGCATTACCTCAACGCCGGCGAGGTCGCCGCCGACGCGACCGCGACGATCACCTTCGCCGCCGCCGATCCGACGGCGATCAAGGACGAGGCGAACATCCTGTTCATCGGCACGCCGGACATCACGCTGCCGGCCAACGCGATGACGTCGGTCCACGAGTTCTTCTCGCCGGCCCACGCCAACCTCGACACGATCGGCGCGAAGTTCTTCGCGCTCACCGGCCACACCCACAAGCTGGGGCTCAGCGTCGAGATCAACGCGATGGACCCGGTCGCGGGCACCTCGACGCCGATCTACAACCCGCCGTCGTTTCTGTGGAACGAGCCGGTGACGGCGACGTTCAATCCCGAGCTCACCCTGACGCCCAACGGCGGCTTCGACTTCACCTGCAACTACTTCAACAACACGCCGAAGTCGGTGTCGTTCGGCGAGTCGACCGACAACGAGATGTGCTTCTTCTGGGCGTACTACTACCCGTCGAACGGCTCGCACGTCTGCATCCACACCACGAAGCTGGGCAACCTCGACATCTGCTGCCCCGACGCCGGTGCGCAGCTGTGCAGCTTCCTCGACAAGAACAAGTAGCCGCGCGGGCTCAGGCGGCCCTGGCGCGCAGCAGCTTGGCGACAGCCTGGACCACCGACATCGGGATCTCGTGGCCCCCACGGAACGGCTGCCAGTCGACGACCGCGCCGGCCGCGGTCAGCTGATCGCGCAGCTGCTCGGCGACCTGGAACGGCAACACCCCGTCGCTCTGGCCGTGCGACAGCATGACCGGCACGCCGGCGAGCCTGGGCAAGAGCGGCGTCCACACCGCCGAGGCGATCAGCGTGCCCGACATGAGCACCAGCCCTGCGGGCGGCGTGTCGCGGTGCAGCGCGACGTCGAGCGCCAGCATCGCGCCTTGCGAGAACCCGCCGAGCACGACCTGCTCGGGCGCGACGCCGAGCCGCGTATGCAGCTCGTCGAGCAGGCGGCCGATGTGGCCGCGCGCGTCGGCCAGGCCCGGGGGCTGGTCGTTGCGCAGGTCGAGCGGCTGGCCGGCGGCCGCGCGCTCGAAGCGCGACGGATCGATCATCCACCACGCGCGCGCGTCGCCGTACATCCCGCCGAGCTCGAGCGGCGCGGCCGGGAACACGAACCGGACCGGTGCGCCGGCAAACGCCCCGGCCAGCGACACCAGGTCTTCGCCCGGCGCGCCGAAGCCGTGCATCAGCACGCAGGTCAGCTTGGCATCAGCCGGGCCCAAGATGCGCGTGGTGAGCCCGGCGAGATCGAGTCGAGCGGAGGTCGCAGCCATCCGCGAGTCATAGCCCGCGGCGGCCGCCGGCACCATAGTCGGCCACCGGCGTGTCGCCGTGGATCGACGGGTGCGGGCCGCGCAGCAGATCTTCATCGTCGACGATCGCGTCCAGCTCGCGCTCCGGCTCGGCGCCGTACTCGATCGCGCTGGTCTCGAGCGCCTCGACCCAGTTCTGGCCGTCGACGAACGCCTGGTCGTCGTCGGGGTGGACGCGATCGACCGCGATCGGCGTGTGCACGCCGTACAGGTCGCCGCCGTCGGTCGGCCGCGCGTCCATGGTGACGAGCTCGGCGTCGATCCGCTCGCCGAGCTCGGCGTCGGCGTCGGCCAGCGCGTCGTCGTCGAGGTCGGCGAGCAGCGCGGACAGGTCCTGCGCGGCCTCGATGTCCTCGCTCGACATCGCGTCGACGTCGAGGTTCGCGACCTCGGCGCCCGACACGTCGGTGAAACCCTGCACCGGATCGCGCGGATCGGGCGCCAGGTCGTCGCGCCTGCGCACACTCGCACGCGTGCTGCGGAAGTTCTGCGAGCGGATGAGGGCGCGCGCGGCGTAGGCCAGCGCGAGCATGCCGATGACGGTGCGTAGACGCATGATGAGAAGCGGAAGGAGCACGCGCCGTGCCACGGACGATGCCCGGCGCCACGCGGCGCAAACGATGCTACACACAGGAGATGCGCGCCGTGTGGGCCATCGTCGTCGTCTGCCTGATGGCATTCGGTGGCGTGGCGCCTGCGCGCGGCGCGGCGGCACACGACGATCGGTCCGGCGAGCACGCGCGCGAGCTGCGCGGTGGACACCCGGCCCTGCCGGCGCTCACGGGCGAGCGCTCGGCCGCGGTGAGCGTTGCCCTCCGGGCGCGTCCACCGCTGCCCCAGCTCCCGCCGGGCGTGGTGCCGGTGCCGCCGGTGGTGCGCGGCGCGGTCGGGGTGTCCGCGCTCGCTGCGGCCCAGGGCACGCGGCTCGATCCATCGATCACCCCCGCGCTTCGCTCCGCGCGCGGACCGCCGGTCTGAACGCCTCGACCGCGTCCCTCAGACCGATTGTCCTTTGCTGCCCGCCGGTATTCCGGCCGGGCCTGGAGCTACCCCATGTCTATTGATCCGAGTCACGATGCATCCGATGCCGACGAGACCCACCCCCGCCTGGCGCTGCCCCCGCGCGACCGCCCCGAGACGTTCCGCGACCGCCA
>DASWOO010000820.1:0-2420 GCA_036404335.1 Kofleriaceae bacterium | reverse complement strand
TCGAGGACCTGCTCGCGTTCGCCCGGCTCGGCTGCACCCGGCTGCGCTACGAGCCGGTCGACCTCGACGCGCTGGTCCGCGGCGTGCTCGACGACCTGCTGGTCGACCGCCCGGCCGATCGCCTGCAGCTGCACCTCCTGCCGCTCGGCACCTGCCACGCCGACCCGACCCTCCTCCGCGCGGTGTGGACCAACCTGATCGACAACGCGCTCAAGCACAGCCGCGACCGCGACCCGGCCGTGATCGAGATCGGCCGCGAAGCGCGCGAGGACGAGGTCGTGTACTACGTGCGCGACAACGGCGTCGGCTTCGACATGGCCGCCGTTCGGCTGATCACCCGCTCAGGGCAGGTGGGTCGTCTCGGTCACGGCGCTGGTCGCGACGTCGTCGCCGTGGGCGAGCTGCGCGCTCAGCGTGCGGGTGTACGGCTGGTGCATGTCGATCCGCCACGCCGCCTGGTAGCCGGGCAGCGCGAGGTCGACCGCCGCCGTGGTCGGGTTGACGGCCTCGAGGTACGCGGCCGACACGTGCAGCTCCTGCCGGCTGAACGCCGCCGGCGAGGTGGTGGCGCCGGCGAGCACGAGGTGCAGCGCGGTGGCCTCGGGCAGCGCGGTCCACTTCGCGCTGACCTGCTGGGTCGCGGCGGCGTAGGCGAACGCGCCGCCCGCCAGCACCGGCGGCAGCGTGAGCTCGGTGTCGCCGTACAGCCGGAACGCGCGCGCCAGCGAGCGCACCGACGAGCCGAGCGTCGCGCTCGCGGTCACGGTCTGGACGTCGCCGGGCTCGGTCAGCGTGGCGGGGCTGGCGACATTGATGCCGGCGGTGTTGACCGCCTCCGAGTTCTCGCCGTAGGTCGCCGGCGGGCTGAGCGAGATCACCGCGCTGGTGTCGGTGGTCGCGGTCGCGACGTGCACCGCGGCCTGCACGGTCTCGCCATCTCGGACGTTGGGGATGCCGAGCACGACCGGGGTCAGCGCCTTGCCCTGGGCCGCGACGTCGACCGCCGGGATCACCGAGTCGTAGCCGTAGTCGATCCCGACGTTGCGCGCGATCGCGATCTTGCTCGCGGTCGACGCGATGATGTCGCGCGAGCCGAGCGGCGAGTACGTGATGTACTTGCCGGTCGCGTCGGCGATCGTCGACATCTCGCCGATCTGGACCAGTGACGCCGCGGTCGCCTTGCCGGTCAGGCCGTTGTACGGGTCCTGGTTGACGCACGGCGGGACCAGATCGCGCGGGTCGTCGAGCGTGCGCGCGACCTGCCAGGTGACGAAGGTATCGAGGTGCCAGGGCGGCGGCGCGACCTCGGCCATCGCCTCGCACACCACGCCGAGCTGGTAGGGGCCGTGCACCGTCGCGGTGTAGTGATTGGCCGTGAGCTTGGTCGCGGCCTGCCACGGCGCGGTCGGGCCGTCGCGGAACACGACGAGCAGCGGCGCGTTCTCCGAGCGCACGTGGATCTTGGCGTCGGTCGAGGTCAGCGCGGCGCTGTCGCGGCCGACCTCGATCCGCGGCGCGGCGCTGGTCGGCGCCGGCGCGTCGGCGGTGCCGGTCGACGCGCCGCTCGACGCGCCGACCGGCGGCAGGCCCGGATCCTCGACCTGATCACCGGCCACGCCGCGGTCGTCGCCCGACGTGCAGGCGACGAGGTTGAAGAGCGCGAGAGTGAAGAATGGGTATTTACGCATTGGCTGGTAGAAACTTGATAAGCGATCACGTTGCAATCGACCGCTGGCAAAACACCGCAATCGTGATTGGCAGTGAGCTGGATCGTCAACGCTGCAGAAATCGTTCGATCGCCGAGACGGATCGCGCGGGACGCGGCACTAACGCTTGGCGAGCCCGGCCGCGATCAGCTCGGCGATCGACGGATCGGCGTCGATCGCCGCGGCCCAGGCGCGCGCGACCTCGATGTAGCCGGCGTCGTCGAGATCGAACTGGGCGAGCGCCTCGCGCGGGGTCAGCACGGCGAGGTCGCGGATCAGCGCGACGTAGTCGCTGACCCGGGCGAGCCGGCCGTTGGCGACGACGACGCGATCGACGAACCTGGCGGGCGGCGGCGCGTCGTCGCCGAGCACGACGCCGCCGCGCGCGCGGAACTCGCGGTAGAACGCGTCGCGGGTCATCCGGTCGCCGAGCCGCGGCGCCGGGTCGCGGGCGAACGCGGCCTGCTCGCGGATCGCGAGCGCCAGGCCGCGGGCGATCATCGCCTCGCGGTCGGTCAGCCCGGCGGTGTCGGCGAGCACGCCGGCGGCGGCCGCGCGGGCCCGGGGCGTGACGTCGACGTCGTTCTCCGAGCCGAACCGGAACCGGGTCGCCGCCAGCGCGGCGCGCCGGATCCGCCAGCTGGCGTGGGTGAGCTGGCTCGCGGCCGCGGCGAAGTCGCCCGCCTCGAGCAGGCCGAACACCGGCTCGCGCGG
>DASWOO010000819.1:0-2879 GCA_036404335.1 Kofleriaceae bacterium | reverse complement strand
CGACCTGGCGCGCGACGCGCTGTTCCCCGCGTACCGCGCGATGGACGCCGATCCGCCGAAGCTCGTCGACGGCAAGGTCGTGGTCCACCCGCGGATGCGCGAGCTCTACGCGCGGATGACCGAGCTGGGCCTGGTGTCCGCGCCGCGGCCCGGCGAGGTCGGCGGCGCGCAGGTGCCGCTCGCGGTGTTCGCCCTGGCGTCCGGCTACCTGATGGCCGGCAACCTCGGCGCGTACGGCTACCTGGGGCTGACCCAGGGCGCGGCGCACTTGCTCGAGGCGTTCGGCTCCCCCGCGCTGCGCGAGGCGTACATGGCGCGGATGTACCGCGGCGAGTGGACCGGCACGATGGCGCTGACCGAGCCGCAGGCCGGCTCGAGCCTGGCCGACATCACGACCACCGCGACGCCGACCGACGGGGACTACCACCTGATCCGCGGCTCGAAGATCTTCATCTCGGGCGGCGATCACGATCTGACCGCCAACGTCGTGCACATGACGCTGGCGCGGATCGCCGGCGCGCCGGCGGGCATGAAGGGCGTGTCGCTGTTCTGCGTGCCCAAGCAGCGGCTCGAGGACGGCGCGCTGGTCGACAACGACGTCGCGGTCACCGGCGTGATCCACAAGATCGGCTGGCGCGGCCTGCCGAGCCTGGCGCTGGCCTACGGCGAGCGCGGCGACTGCCGCGGCTGGCTGGTCGGCGAGCCGCACCAGGGCATCCGCTACATGTTCCAGATGATGAACGAGGCGCGGCTGATGGTCGGGCTCAACGGCGTGGCCACCGCGTCGGTCGCGTACCACGAGTCGCTGGCCTACGCGCGCGGCCGGACCCAGGGCCGGTCGATCACCGCCAAGGATCCGGCGGCGCCGCCGGTCGCGATCACCGCGCACGCCGACGTCCGCCGCATGCTGCTGCGCCAGAAGGCGATCGTCGAGGGCGGCCTGGTGCTGATCGCGCGGGTCTCGGCCTACGCCGACCTGGCGCACCACGCCGATGACCCGGCCGAGCGCGCGCGGGCCGGCCAGCTGCTCGACCTGCTCACGCCCGTCGCCAAGAGCTTCCCGGCCGAGCGCGGGTTCGAGTCGAACGCGCTCGCGCTGCAGATCCACGGCGGCTACGGCTACTCGAGCGAGTACCTGCCCGAGGCCTGGCTGCGCGACCAGAAGCTCAACTCGATCCACGAGGGCACGACCGGCATCCAGGCGCTCGACCTGCTCGGCCGCCGCGCCGTCGCCCAGGGCGGCGCCGGCCTCGCCGCGCTCGCCGCCGAGATCGCCGGGGTCTGCCGCCGCGCCGCCGCCGCCGGCGTCGAGCCGACCTGGATCGCCGCGGTCGAGCGCGCCGTCGGCGTGGTCGGCGCCCTGACCGGCGAGCTGGCCCGCCGCGGCCTGGCCGGCGCGCTCGACGCGATGGTCGCCCACGCCACCGACTACCTCGACCTGTTCGCCACCGTGGTCATCGCCTGGCAGTGGCTCGAGCTCGCCGCCATCGCCCGCGAGGCGCTCGCCGGCGCCTTGCCCCGCGGCCGCGCCGCGCGCGACGCCGGCTACTACCACGCCAAGCTCGCCGCCGCGCAGTACTGGCTCCGCACCGAGCTGCCGCGCATCGATCACCTCGCCGCCCTGTGCCGCGACGGCGAGGACTCCTACGTCGCGCTCGACCCCGACTGGCTATGATCGCCGCGGCGCGGTGAGCGCCTCGAGCTCGATCAGGTAGCCCAGGGCGGCGTCCGCCGAGTCGAGGCACATGTCGGGGGCGGGCTGGAGGCCGCGGCACACGGCGGGGCGATCGGGCGAGCCGAACAGCGCGCAGGTGATGTCGGCGGTGAGGTGCGGGCAGCGGACGCCAGCGGGCTTGCCGTGGGGCAGGGCGGGCAGCGACGGCGAGATCGACGGCGCGATGCAGCACGCGCCACAGCGGGGGCGACAGGCGTGCGCGGGTTGAGCCACAGCCGACCATAATGTGCAAAACCCGGCGGCGCGCGCGAAAACGCGCGTCGGGTGAAAACGTCGGGTACGATTTGGGGCGTGTCCAAGCGCCTGACGCCGAGCGATTCGATGTTCCTGTACGGCGAGTCGCGCGAGCAGATGATGCACGTCGCCGGCATGATGTCGTTCACGCCGGCGCCGGACAGCGCGCCCGACGCGATGCGCCAGCTGATGAACGGGCTGCGGGCCGGCGCGTCGGCCGGAGCGCAGGTCTACTCTCCGTGGAACCTCAAGCTGCGCTCGCCGGACCTGCTGTGGAACCCGCTGCAGGCGTGGGTCGACGAGGATCCGGTCGACCTCGAGTACCACGTGCGGCGCTCGGCGCTGCCGTCGCCGGGCGACGAGCGCGAGCTGGGCATCCTGGTGTCGCGGCTGCACGGCCACCACGTCGACTTCCACCGGCCGCCGTGGGAGATGCATCTGATCGAGGGCCTCGCGGGCGGCCGGTTCGCCTGGTACGTCAAGATCCACCACGCGCTGCTCGACGGCTACAGCGCGATGCAGACCCTGATCAACGGGCTGTCGACCGACCCCGACGAGCGCGACCGGCCGCTGTTCTTCTCGCAGCCGCCGCGGCCGCGCGCGCCCCGGCCCGAGCCCGCGGACCACGAGCCCGCGGACCACGAGCACGGCCCCGGTATCAACTACCCCGAGCTGCTCGCCGCGGTGCGCGCGCAGTACGGCGCGTCCAAGACGGTCGTGCGCGCGGTGATGAACATCGTGCACAGCTCGCGCGCCGGCGACCACGAGCTGATCTCGCCGCTCGAGGCGCCGCGCTGCGTGCTCAACGCGCGGATCAGCAAGAGCCGGCGGTTCGCGACCCAGAGCCTGTCGCTCGAGCGGATGCGCGCGATCGCCAAGGCCGCCGGCGGCACGCTCAACGACGTCGTGC
>DASWOO010000818.1:0-2681 GCA_036404335.1 Kofleriaceae bacterium | reverse complement strand
GCACGTCCGCGATTTTCTCGCCGGCTTCGTCAAGCCGCTGATCGCCGGGGGCGAGGTCCACATCGGGCCGCCGATCCCGAGCGAGGACGTCGCGCGGTGGGAGGGCGAGCTCGGCGACGCGACCATCGAGCTGATGGAGGTCGACGACGCCCGCCACGCGGTGATCTCGACGCTGGTGTGCCGGCCGCCGACGTTCATCCTCGAGGGCGAGGACCTGGCGCTCGCGGCGGGGCTGCACAACGCGCTGTTCCTGGTGCACCCGCGCGCCGAGGAGTGGTCGGTCAGCGACCGGACGCGGCGCAAGGTGATCGACACCGCGCTGGTCCAGGTCAGCCAGCCGATGACGCACAACCGGACGCGGGTGATGGCGCGCCACGCGCTGCTCCACCAGCTGTTCCACCTGACCCGGGCCGACATCACGGTGTCGTGGTGGACCGGGCGCGCGCGGTTCCAGGGCCAGAAGCCGCCGTCGCGGCTGACCGCGTGGCCCGGCATGCGCAGGGTGCGCGAGGACGTGACCACGGTCGACTTCGAGGAGCTGCTCGCGGTGCCCGACACCGCGCCGGTGGTGGCGACGCTGCTGCGCCGCACGCCGCTGACCCAGCTGCTCGACGCGCACCCGGGCGCGCCGCCGCTGCACTGGGAGGACGCGGTGTTCCTGCTACGCGACGCCGAGCTGGCGCGCGCGGTGGCGTACCGCCTGGTGCCCGACGCGGCGCCGCGCGATCAGATCGCCGGCCCGGCGCGGCTGGCCGCGGCGTTCGAGCAGATGCTCGAGCGCACACCCGACGAGGCCGATGTCCGCGCCGTGGCGGCATTCCTGGTCCACCTGGCGGCGATGTTCTGCTTCGGCGAGCTGGGGCTGCGCGAGCCCGCGGCCAAGAGCCCGCTGATCTCGACGGTGCTCGCGGCCGAGGCCGCCGGGCAGCGGCCGCGCGGCCTGGCGACCTTGTTCGCGCTGCCCGCCGCGCTCGCCGCGGTCGATCCGCGGCTCGCGCTGCCGCCGGGCATCACGCAGCTCCCGGCGCTGACCGCACGCTGGCGCGCGCATCGCAGCCAGACCTGGGAGCTGCTCGGCGACGCCACGATCGACGCGCTCGCCGCGCGGCTCCGGCGCCACATGCGCCCGGCCCCGGACGTCGCTGCTTAGCGCCTGCGGTCTTCGAGGGCTTCGCGGACGGCGTGGATCGCGTTGGTCAGGTGACCAAGCGCGCGGCCGCGCATGCCGCTGGCGTACGCGTTGTCCTCGTGCTGCTCGATGTCGCGCGACGCCTTGTCCATCAGCTCGATCGCGCGGTTCAGCCGGTCGCGGTGGCTGGTGTGGGTGTCGATCGCCGGGTGATCGCTCAGCGGCTTGCCGTCGTCGATCGCGGCGTCCTTGATCTCGCGGATCGCGGCGTCGAGCTGGCTGATCGCGCGGTTCTCATCCCAGCGGACATCGGCGCCGTGGGTCGGGCGCTCGAGCAGCGCGCGGGCGTGGCGCAGGTCCGACAGCGCGTGCAGGTACGCCGGGTGCTGCGCGGCGGCCGGCGGGGGCGGCGGCGGGAGCGGGGCGGGCGGCGCGGCCGGGGGCGGCGCCTCGTGCAGCGCGCGGGCGTCCTCGATGCCGTCGCGGATCAGCCGGTCGGCGTTGCTGATGTGCTCGAGCGAGCGGATGCGCAGCGTGTGCACGCGGCTCGACGGGCTGTCCTCCTCGCCCGAGATGTCCTGGCGGGCCTTCTCGACCAGCTCGAGCGAGCGCTGCAGCCGGCCGCCCCAGGTCGGGCGATCGAGCGGCGGGTGGTCGTCGGGGTTCTTGCCGTCGTCGATCGAGGCCTCGCGGATCTCGTGGATCGCGGCGTCGATCTCGCGGATCGCGTGCTGCTCGTCCCACTTGACGACGATGTTGCCGGGGCGGGCGAGGAACGCGCGCGCCAGGCGCAGGTCCGACAGCGCGTGCAGGTACGCGGGGTGCTGCCCGGCGGGGGCGGCGGCCGGGGGCGGCGCGGCCGGGGGCGGCGGGGGCGGGACGGGCTCGGCGGGCGCGGTGCGCACCGTGGCGGTGCACGCGGCGAGGGCAAACGAGGCGATCAGGACAAGACGATTCATTGAAGGCTCCTTAGCTTTCCAGACGGGATCTTCGAACCGAACCCGTCGTGCACGGAGCGCGCCCACGCGCGGCGTCTATCTACGCGATCCTTGGTGCCGCGCGTGGGTCATCCCGCCGCGGCGAGGCGTTTCGCCCATGAGAACCGGCCCTGGGTTCCCGCGCCGCCAACGATTCCGCGCTAATGTCGCCTCGCCCGATGGTCGCGCCGCCTACCACCCCGCGAAGCTTTGCCGTCGACGTCGCCCGCGCCTCTGCCGCGTTTCAAGAGCTCGCCCGCCAGATGGGCGCGCAGTTCCTGGACAAGCAGGAGATCATCCGGCTGATGACGGTGTCGGCGATCGCCGGCGAGCACATGGTGATCGTCGGCCCGCCCGGCACCGCCAAGTCGGCGATGATCGACATGTTTGCCAAGCTGGTCGACGCCCGGTACTTCGAGTACCTGCTGACCCGGTTCACCGAGCCCAACGAGCTGTTCGGGCCGGTCGACATCTCGGCGTTCCGTGAGGGTCGCTACACGCGGCGGCTCGAGAACATGTTGCCGACCGCCGAGATCGTCTTCCTCGACGAGATCTTCAAGTCGAACTCCGCGATC